>JBOHXF010000226.1:0-21737 GCA_050737455.1 Opitutaceae bacterium
CGGTACGAGCGTGAACGCGTGGGAACAAGCCTATCCGGTGTTCGGTCACCCTGGGACCGGCTGCCGAGTCCGACCGAGCCGGCCGATTCTCCCACGGGACGAAATCCTCGGTGAACGTCGGCCGCGCCCCTTCCCACGGAGCCGGCCCTAGTCACAGGAGACCGGGAGATCCTGCTTTTCGCCCTTGTTTGCCCGCGCAGGTGTGGAATAGTTTCGGCATGACTTCCTCCACCGGCGCTTCGGAACTTGGCATGGTCGGCCTCGGCCGAATGGGATCGAACATGGTGCGGCGCCTGATGAAGGCCGGCCGCTCATGCGCGGTGTACGACCGCGATCCCAAGGCGGTGCAGGCGCTGGCCGCGGAGCAGGCGGCGGGAGCGGCCTCCCCAGCGGAGCTCGTGAAGCGACTGGCGAAACCCCGCGCGATCTGGCTCATGGTGCCGGCGGGAGTGGTGGACCGGACGATCGCCGAGTTCGTGCCGCTGCTCGAAGCGGGGGACATCCTGATCGACGGAGGCAACTCGTATTACGTGGACGACATCCGCCGCGCGAAGGAGCTCGCCGGCAAGGGGCTGCACTACGTGGACGTCGGCACCAGCGGCGGCGTGTGGGGCCGGGAGCGGGGCTATTGCCTCATGATCGGCGGAGAACCGGACGTGGTCCGGCGCCTGGATCCCGTATTCGCGGCCCTGGCGCCAGGCGCGGGCTCGATCCCGCGGACCAAAGGGCGGTCCGGCCGCGGAGGGACCGCCGAACGGGGGTATCTTCATTGCGGACCCAACGGGGCGGGCCATTTCGTCAAGATGGTCCACAACGGCGTCGAATACGGCATCATGGCGGCCTACGCCGAGGGACTGAATGTCCTCCGATCGGCCAACGTGGGCAAGCGGCAGGACCGCCTCGACGCCGAGACGACGCCGCTCCGCGACCCCGAGCACTATCGTTACGACCTTGACCTGGCCGATGTCACGGAAGTGTGGCGGCGCGGCAGCGTCATCGCCTCGTGGCTCCTGGACCTTACGGCCGAGGCGCTTGCGGGCGATCCGCAACTCGAGAAATTCGAGGGACGGGTCTCGGATTCCGGGGAGGGCCGGTGGACGATCAAGGCCGCGATCGACGAGGCCGTGCCGGTGCCTGTCCTGACGACGGCGCTGTACGAGCGGTTCGCCTCGCGCGGCGAGGCGGATTACCAGGACAAGGTGCTTTCGGCGATGCGCTTCGGCTTCGGCGGACATCTCGAAAAAGGCCCTGAGGGCAAAAAATAGGCGCACGCGGTCCGCTCCGCTCGCGCTTCGACCGGGTCTGTGCCATAGTGGCCGATGGGGACCTCGTGGCGGCACCGTGCCTATCAGATCGGCATTGTGATCAAGGGCTTGGACGGCGTGATCGAGACCGTCGGCGGGGTTCTGTTTCTAGCGGTGGATTCGGAGAAATTCGCCCGCCTCACGAGCGGGTTGGCCCAGCGGCTTCTGGCTTCCGATCCCGACGATTGGATTGCGCGGGACCTGGGCCGCTCTTTCGCCCGGTTCACAGGCGCGACCAAACTCTTCGCCGGCGCCTATCTGCTGGGCCACGGCGTGCTCAAGATCTTCATCGTCGTTTCGCTCTTCCGGCGCCGTCCGTGGGCCTATCTCACTGCGATCGGGGCGCTCGGCATATTCATCGCATACGAGCTCTACCGCTTCTTCGCCCACACGCATGGCTTCACGCTGATCGCCCTGGCGGTCTTCGACGGCGCGGTCGCGGCGCTGATCGCGTCCGAATACCGCCGGCTTTTGAGGGAGCGGCGTTGACCGGCCGCGCGGTTCCGACGGGCCCGCGAACAGCCCCGCGCCACGTACCAAGCGCCTTCCCAGGGGACGCCCGTCAGCCGGGCGGGTGTCGCTCAAGCCTCGCCCGCCGGGCTGGCGGCGAGAAAGCCGCTGACTTTCGCTCCGAGGGGTGATTCGGTCGCCCGGTGAGCCGTTTCCCATCGAGTGTCGTGTCGGTGTTGTCGGAATTGGTCGCGCGGCCCAGCGTTTCGCCGGAGGCGGACTCGGCGGGAACCCGACAGGGCGAGGCCGCCCTGGCGGCGTTGCTCGTCGAACGGCTTCGAGCGCTGGGGGCCGATGTCGGGACGGCCCTGCTTGCCCCGGGACGGCCCAATGTCATCGCGGTTTTCGAGCCGCGGGGGCGCGCGAAGGCGACCGTGCTCTTCGCGCCGCACCTGGACACCGTCGGGGCGGCGGGGATGATCGTGCCGCCTTTCCGTCTGACCTCCCGCGGGGGTCGCCTTTACGCGCGGGGCGCCTGCGATACCAAAGGTCCCACGGCGGCTCTGCTGTGGGCCTTCCGGAAATGGACCCGTTCGCCGGGTATGCGCGCCGCAGGCGTCCGTTGGGTGATCGCGGCGACGGCCGGCGAAGAGGACGGCAGCCTCGGGGCGCAGTCCTTGGTGAAGGCGGGCCGGGTCGCGCCGGCGGTCCACGGGTCGGGCGGCGCTGAGTCGCGGCGGTGCCTGGCCGTGGATTTCGCCGTCGCGCTTGAGCCGACCGATCTCCGCGTGGTGCGCGCAGGCAAGGGCGTGTTTCGGATCTGGATCGAAACCCGGGGGCGCGCCGCCCACGGCTCCCGGCCCGAGAGGGGCGTGAACGCGATCTACCGTATGCTGCCGCTCGCCGGCGCATTGGAGCGCGAGGTGGTCCCGGCCCTCGCCGCCCGGCGCCATCCGGTCTTGGGAAGCGCGACTCTGAATGTCGGCATCATTTCCGGGGGCCGGGGGGTGAACGTGGTTCCGGACACCTGCACCATCGGCGTCGATGTCCGGGTGCACCCGAACTGCACGTCCGCGACCGTGAAACGGCTTCTGGCTGAAGTCTGCCGGCGGGAAGCGCCGGAGGCCAAAATCCGGGTCCAATGCGACCTGCCGAGCTTCGTCGCGCCGCGGGGCGACCCTTGGGCTCAAAGGCTGCGCCGCCACGCCGGCCGCGGGTGGGCGACGGCGCCCTGGTTCTGTGACGCGAACATTTTCGGCGAGGCCGGAATCCCTTCGGTGGCCTTTGGCCCCGGCTCGATGGCCCAGGCTCATACCCGTGACGAATACATCCGCCGGGCCGAACTGGAGGCCGGGGCCACGGCCTTCCTGCGATTCCTGACCCATGGTCGCAAATAGCGTCGCCCTCGATCACGCGTTCTCCAAATCCTCGAACCTTCGCTTCCGCTCTCGCGATCATTCGCGACTTCCAGCCGGATGCCGCCGGGATCGGAGAAGTACACGGCGTAATGGCCTGGGGCGTGTTCAGAATGGAGCCGCGGTGCCGAGCGGGGGCCGGCGGAACGGAAATCCGGCTCAAAAATTCACGCTCATCCGGCGAAGACGTGTGCCGGAAGCCCTCGGACGCCGGGCCGGCAGGCGAAGAGGCTGCCGGACAGCGGCCAGCGCCGCAAATCCGCCGGGCCCATCTTTTCGCGGGCCGAGGTGATGTAGAGGATATCGAGCTTGTCGCCGCCGAAAGCGCAGGCCGTGGCTCGCGGGACCGGCAGTTCGATCTGGCGCTCAATGGCTCCGCGCGGATCGTAGCGCACGATGCGGCCCAGGCCGACCAGGCAGCTCCAGACCCCGCCTTCGCGGTCGACGGTCATCCCGTCGGGAAAGCCTCCCGACCGCGGATCGACGCGGGCGAAGACCCGCCGCCTGGAAATGGCGCCGGTTCCGGCGTCGAAATCGTAAGCATAGACCGCGTAGCGAAAGCTTTCGGTATGATAGAAGGTGAGTCCGTCCGGGCTCCAGCCGCAGCCGTTCGAACAGACCACGTTGGATCGCCGGATCCGGACGTCCAGCTCCGGATCGACCCGGAAGAGATGTCCTGAAGGCGCCTTCCAGCGTGTCGCGTTCATCGTGCCGGCCCAAAAATTGCCGCCGGGATCGCATTTCCCGTCGTTGAAGCGGTTGCCCGGCTGGCGCGGTTCGACCCTGGCCAGACGGTCGAGCCGGCGCCGGTCCGGATCGAAGAAAGCCAGGCTTTTCCTCAAGGTCAGGAGCAGGCCGCCGCGTTTGCGAAAGGCTAAGCCGGTGATCGGTTCCGGGAGGGAAAAGCTCTCGTCGCGGCCCGACGCCGGATCGAACCGGTGAAGCTTCCGTCCCTGGACGTCGATCCAGTAGAGGCGCCGCTGACCGGAGTGCCAGAGCGGCGACTCGCCGACCATGGTTTTGCGCCGCAAAACGCACACCGCACGCGCCGCCGCCGATTTCATGCCGTTTTCCAGACGGACTACTTCAGACGCTCGATCATCCGGTCACCCACCCGCAGCGCGTTGGCGATGATGGTCAGCGACGGATTGACCGCGCCGGACGATGGGAAGAACGATCCGTCCACCAAATAGAGGTTGTCCACGTCATGGGCGCGGCAATCGCGATCCAGGACCGACTGGGACGGATCCAGCCCGAAGCGGCAGGTGCCGTTTTGATGGCCGACGCCTTCGAGCGGGATGCGCTTCTTGAAGAATGCGTGGAGATCGAACACATGCTCCAGTCCGTCGACCTTTTTCAGCACTTCGATCCACCGGCGCATCAGTCGCTGGAACGATTCCACATTGTTCGGTGTGTATTCCAGCCGCACCGCCCCGTCCACCACCCGCACGCGGTTGTCGGGGCTGGGAAGATCTTCGGTCATGAGCCACCAGGGAACGGCGTGCGTCGCCATCCGCTTCAAGACGAAACCGGGGGTGAGCGGAGGGGCGTCGCCCTCCATCATCTCGAAATGAAAGGAGCCGATCGGCTGGACGTTGCCCATAGGGAAGGGGTAATCCTTCTCGCCGAAATAAAAGTCATTCAACGAAAACGACTTCATGTACCGGCTCGAATTGGGCGCCTCGGAGATGGCCAGAATGGCCCCCGCCTGATGAAACATGAAATTGCGGCCCACTTGGTCCGAGCCGTTGGCGAGCCCATGGGGGTGCCGGTCGCTCGTGCTGCTCAGGAGCAGCGCCGCCGAATTGATCGCCCCGCAGCAGACCGCCACCAGATCGCCGGAGAACCGGGTTGTCGCCTCCGAGTCCCGCAGGCGCACCTCCACGCTTTCGACCGAACGGCCCGATGCCCCGGTGTGGAGGCGAACCACTTTGGCCTCGGTCACCAGCGTCACGTCCGGCCGGTGCATGACCGGGCGCACGCAGTCGATATCGGCGTCGGCCTTCGCATGGACGAGGCAGGGGTAGCCGTCGCAGGTGTCGCATCGGATGCACGGGCTCTCCAATGGATTCGCCTCGTCGAGCTTGAGGCCCAGAGGCGTGGGAAACGGCCTGAAGCCCAGGGAGCGCACTTCGTCCTCGATCTGCTGGAGGCGGGGCTCGCTCGAAATCGCCGGGAACGGGTACTCCCTGCTGCGCGGAGGCTCGGTCGGATCGATCCCGCCCCGGCCGTGCACGCTGAAGAGCCGCTCTGCTTGGCAGTAATAAGGCTCGAACTCGTCGTACTTGACCGGCCACTCCGGCGAAATCCCTCCGCGGTGGTTCAGGATTCCGAAGTCCTCCTTCCGGAGCCGGAACATGGCCGCTCCGTAGACCTTGGTGTTGCCGCCCACCCAGTAGCCAGTGCCCGGGTGCAGCGCCTTGCCTTCCCGATCGGTCCATACCTCCCGGGTGTGATAGCGGTTCTCGATGAACACGCTTTTCGTGTCCCAGTTGGCCTTTTCCCTCGGCAGAAAGGGTCCTCGCTCCAGCACGAGGATCCGTTTCCCGGCCTGCGCCAAATGGTGCGCAAGCGTCCCTCCCCCGGCTCCGGTCCCGATGACCACGACGTCGTAATGGTTGTCCATGAGGGTGGGGCGCCGATCAATGACGCGGCGAGCCCGCGCGGCCGGCCTCGAACAGGAACCAGGTCCGGCGCTCGGCTTCGTCGATCCAGATTTCCAGGAGGCTCGCCGAGGCGACGTCGCGGTGCTCGGCGCACAGGTCGTGGGTCTCCCTCATCCGCGCGGCCAACGTCTTGTTGTCTTCCATCAGTTCGGCAAGCATGTCGAGCGGCTCCACGTAGGCGGCATCGTTGTCGGTCAGGCGCTGGAGCCGGGCGATGTGGCCGATGGATCGCACCGTCATGCCTCCGATCTTCCGGACCCGCTCGGCGAGCGGATCGGTCATGGCCAGGAGCTGATCGCCGTGCTCATCGAGCAGGATGTGGTAATCCCGGAAATGCGGTCCGCTCATGTGCCAGTGAAAATTCTTCGTCTTCAGGTAAAGGGCGAAAACGTCCGCGAGGAGCGCGTTCATCGCCCCGGAGATATCCTTCGTGCCCTTGGCCGCGAGATCGGTGGGGACCTGCAGCGGAACTTCCAGCGTCTGGACGAAGCGGTGCTTTTCGAGAGTGTGCATGAGCGAGTCTCGCCCGATTTCGGCGGAGTTGCAATGCGACCCGTCAAACGACGCCGATCCGCGTCGGCGAAGCCGGCCGGGCCAAAAATCGGATTGCGAGCCGACTGCGCCGCCCGACAATGGCTCCGCTTTCTCCGCCCCTTCAAACATGATCATAAAAAGGCTCGGCGCCGCCGCTTTCGCCCTCGCCATCGTTTTCGCTTGCGCCGGCATCCCCGCGCGCGGCGACGTCACCGTGCCGAAGATTCTCAGCAGCCATATGGTCGTGCAGCGCGACCGGCCCATCCATCTTTGGGGCTGGGCCGATCCTGGCGAGCGGGTCGCCGCGACGCTGCGCGAATTCACGGCCTCGACCCAGGCCGACGACCTCGGACGGTGGAGCCTCTATCTTGCGCCCGAGCCGGCCGGCGGCCCCTATCGACTTACGATCAAGGGCCACAACACCCTGATCCTCGACGACGTGCTGGTCGGCGACGTCTGGTTCGCCTCGGGCCAGTCAAACATGCAGTTGCCGCTCATGGGCTTTCCGGGCAATGCCGTGGTCACGAACGGCGCGGAGGAGATCCGCCAGGCCTATCATACCGATCTGCGGCTCCTGCACATTCCGGACGAGGCCTCACACTATGCCCGGCAGGACCAGCCCGCGTCCTGGACGGCCTGCACGCCGCAAACGGCGGCGACGTTTTCGGCCGCGGCGTATTTCTTCGCGCGCGAGCTGGCCAAGCGGGAGCGCGTGCCCATCGGGATCATCGATTGCTCGTGGGGCGGGACGCCCGCGGCGCCCTGGGTCAGTCCGGAAACGCTCGGCTCGGACGCGGGACTCATGCCTGTGTTCGCCGAGTGGGCGAGCACTTCCGCCGACCATGCCGATGCTCCCCGCCTCCTTGCGAAAGAGCACCGGGAGGACCTCGCCGCGCGGGCCGCCGGCCGGCCCCTGCCCCAACACCCTTGGCATCCCGACCTGGATTCCTGGGCGCCCGGCTGGCTCTACAACGGAATGATCGCGCCCGCGGTCAACTATCCCATCAAGGGCGTCATCTGGTACCAGGGCGCAAGCGACACCGACCCCGGTCGCGCGTCCATGTACGGGCGCGTCTTCCCCGCGCTCATCCGGGACTGGCGCAGGCAATGGCGGGAGGGCGACTTTCCCTTCCTCTTTGTGCAGATCGCCAGCTTCGATGCGGGTCCGGGCTGGCCGATCGTCCGCGAAGCCCAGCGCCGCACGTTGCACCTGGCGAACACCGCGATGGTCGTCACCATCGACATCGGCAATCCCCACAATATTCATCCCGCCGACAAGCAGGATGTCGGACACCGCCTGGCCCTGGCCGCCCGGGCGCTCGCCTATGGAGAGCGGATCGAGTACTCGGGGCCGAGCTTCCGCCAGACCAGCCTCGACGGCGACCGGATCAGAGCCTGGTTCGACCATGCCGATGGATTGACCGCCAAGGGGGGGCCGCTGGTCGGTTTCGAGATCGCGGGCGCCGATCGGACGTTCCGCCCGGCGACCGCCCGCATCGACGGAGACAGCGTCTGGCTCTCAAGCCCCCGCGTGCCGCATCCGCGATACGTCCGCTATGCATGGGCCAGCGACCCCGTCGCGAACCTCTTCAACGGGGCGGGCCTCCCCGCCTCGCCCTTCACCTCGGAAAGGAACATTCCCAATCCCTAGCCGGGGTTTTCGCATGAATATCACCCGGAGAGAACCCAAGCGTCGCCACTTGAGATTTTCGCGCTTCGGCCGCCTGCTCTTGGCCATGTCCGCGGGTCCGGCGGCGGGACTCGCGGGGAAATCCGCTGCGGTTCCGCCGATGGTGACCTTCACCTCCGCTCAGGACCACCAGAACATGATGGATCAGCTGGGTATCGAAGCCCTGCGTCCCGGCCGCAACGCCGACCCCACTGGGCCCAACCCCGCCAACTACGACGAGGCGAAGGCCAACCCGTTCCCGAATCTTCCCGATCCCCTCACCCTGAACGACGGCCGGAAAGTGACGACGCCGAGGCAATGGTGGGAGGACCGCCGACCCCAGATCGTCAGTCTGTTCGAGCGGTGCGTCTACGGGCGGATTCCCGCCAACGTGCCCAAAGTGACCTGGACCGTCACGGCCGTGGATCATGAAATGATCGGCTTCACTCCGGTCATCGCGAAGGCCCTCATCGGCCGGGTGGACAATGCGTCGTATCCGGCGATTTCGGTCAAAATGCGCATGACGCTGGTCACACCGGCGAACGCACGCGGGCCGGTCCCGGTGCTGATGATGTTTGCCCGCTCCGGATTTCCGGCTCCGAACGAGCCGTCGGACGACGAGTTCGACCGCATCAACCGGGCCTGGAAGGCGGTTCTGATCCGGCAGGATCCCTCGCTGAAGGCGGTGCTGGCGGAGCATCCCGCGTGGGAGCCGGCCAAGGCCCCGCCATTCCGGTTTCCCGCGTTCAACGCGGATGGCGATCCCCCCAACACCTGGGAGCTCGCCGCCGCGGGCTGGGGCTTCGCCTTGTTCGATCCGGCGAGCGTGCAGGCGGACAACGGGGCGGGCCTGACCCGCGGCATCATCGGGCTGGTGAACCGGGGCCAGCCCCGCAAGCCCGAGGACTGGGGCGCGCTGCGCGCCTGGGCCTGGGGGGCCGGCCGCGGGCTCGATTACCTCGAAACCGATCCGGCCGTCGACGCGAAGCAGGTCGGAATCGAGGGCGTCTCGCGCTACGGGAAGGCGGCGCTCGTCACCATGGCTTTCGACCGGAGGTTCGCCATGGTCCTGGTCGGATCATCGGGGAAGGGCGGGGCGACGCTTTTGCGCCGCAACTTCGGCGAAGCCGTCGGGAACCTGACGGACGGCGAGTACTACTGGATGGCCGGCAATTTCCTGAAGTACGGGGCCTCCGAGGCGACGTTCGGCAGCCGGACTCCCGGCGACCTGCCGGTCGACTCCAACGAATTGATCGCGTTGTGCGCGCCCCGGCTCACCTTCATCAGTTACGGGATCCCGGAGAAGGGCGACGCCAAATGGCTCGATCAGAAAGGCAGCTTCATGGCGGCGGTCGATGCGAGCCGCGTGTTCGACCTGCTCGGAGCGAAGGGGCTCGGAGTGAAGGGGAACTACCGCACCGCACGGATGCCCCCGGTCAACGATGGCCTTCTCGGGGGCCAATTGGCTTGGCGCCAGGATGACGGCGGCCACACGGATGCGCCGAACATGAAGTACTTCATCCGGTGGGTGGATCGGTTTATTGGGCGTTCGCGCTGAACCGGCCGGGTCGCGTGCCCGACCGCGCCGGATTCGATCGACGCCAGCGGTGCCGGACTGCCGCAGCCGGCGATGCCGAGCCTTTTCGCAGGACCCCGGTCCGCTTAACCGCCGCCGGCCCAGTCATTGGCGGTGGAGGGCGGGATCGGCCGCCCCCAGGCGGCGCGCCGCCTCAAATTGCGCCGCAGCCTCGTCCGACCGGCCGACGCTCGCCAATGCGATCGCGAGATTCCGGTGCACGAGGGCCAGGTTCGGATTGAGCCGCAACGCCCGCTCAAATTGGGTGATCGCTTCTTGCGCCCGCCCGGTCATGAGCAGGGAGATGCCCAAATTGTTGCGAATCCTGGGCGCCCCCGGATCAAATTTCAGCGCCGCTTCGTATTGGGCGATGGCATCGGGCAGGCGGCCGGTTTCGCGAAACACGTTCCCCAGATCGTTGTGGGCCGCAGCGAAGTCCGGTTTGAGCCGCAGCGCCTGCTCGAACTGGGCCACCGCTTCCCGCGTCCGGCCGGCCGCGAGCAAAGCATTGCCCAGATTGTTGCGAACGTCCGGCAGGTCGGGATCGATGCGCAGCGCCTTTTCATAGCGCGCGATCGCCGCCGGCAGCCGTCCGGTCCGGGCCAGATCAAGACCGATGCGGTTGTCGGCGTCGGTGTACTTCGGATCGAGCCGCAAAGCCTTCTCGTAGTGGGCGGCCGCCTCCTCGCCGCGGCCGTCGTCGTCCAGCGCAATCCCGAGTTCGGTCTCCGCATCCGGCATGTCAGGGCTGATCTTCAGCGCCCGCTCATACCAGGCGATCGCTTCAGGGAAGCGGCCGAGCTTCGCAAGGGCATTGCCCCCGTTGGCATAGGCCGCGGCGTAATTCGGGCCGAGCCGGATCGCTTCCTCATATTGGGCCATCGCCTCCGCGGGCCGGCCGGTCCGGGCCAGGATGTTGCCGTAGTTATTGTGACCATAGGCGTTGCTGGGCCGGTTCGTCACCACGTCGCGCCAGATCGCAACATCGCTCCGATAGACTAGGTTGCGCTGAATCGTCAGCCAGCCGAGCCCGATGGCGGCAGCCACGATGACCAGGCGTGCGCGGCGGCCGAGCCCCGCGTACAGCGCCAGCACCGCCAGCACGATCACCGGCGCGAGAGGGAGGTACATGCGATGCTCGGCCAACGTCTGCCGGCCCCCCGGAACCAATGAAGTCGGCGAAAGAATGGCGAAGAACGAGGCGCCCAGGAATCCGAGCGCCGGCCGGCGGACGAACGCCGCCAGCGCGGCTCCGACCAGCAGCACGATTCCCGCCGCATAGGGAACCACCTCCCACGCCGATCTCACCCATTTCACTCCATAATCGACGATCAGCGGATGCGGCCAGACCGACAGCAAAAGATAATGCGACAGCGCCTGGAATTGGGTCGCGCCATAGGACCAGAAGCTTACGCCCACGCCGAGCCCCGACGTTCCCCCGCGATTTCCCGTGTGCAGGACCAAGGCCGTCAATGGAATCCACGTGGCCGCAAGCGCGAGATGGACGCGCGCCCGCCGGCGCCAGGCCTCCCGGAAAGTGCCGGCCAGGAGCCCCCGGTCATAGAGCAGCACGATGAGCGGAGCCGAGACCATGACTTCCTTGGTGCCCATCCCGAGAAGGCAGGAAAGAATCGAAAGGGCGAACCAGCCGCCGGATCCGCGGTCCGCGCCGCGGATGAAGCAATAGAGCGTGAGCAAATAGAACAACCCCATCAGCGACTCGGCCCGCTGCACGATGTAGGTCACCGACTCGGTCTGCAGCGGATGGACCATCCAGAGCAAGGCCGCCGCGAAGGCGGCGAACGTCGCCTCGCCGTGCGGCAGCAAAGCCGAAGGCGCAGCCGGCTTCGGGGAGCCCGCCGCCGGCCCGCCGAAGGCGCGCCGGACCACACCAAAAAGGGTCAGGCCCGCCAGAACGTGGATCAGGAGGTTGAGGGCATGATAGCTCCAAACGCGGTCGCCGCTGATCGCATGGTTGAGCGCGAACGAGAAGTTCAGCACCGGCCGGCCCATGACGGTCGCGCCTCCGCCGGGCGGCACGAGCGATGTCAGCAGGCTCCGGATGCTCGGGTTCCCGGGTATCGACGGCAGGTCGTCGAAGATGAACGGTCCGGAAAAACTGTTGGCGTAAACGGCGAACGCGGCCAGCGCGAGGACCACCCCGGCGAAGACCGTCGTCCAGCGGCAGGCGGTTGGCCCCGGGGGCGTCGGGCCGCCAAGGGAGGAGATTTTATGAAAAAAGGGAAAACTCACGGAGGCCCGGCGAAGAATCTCCCCATTTTTAAGCCGATGGCGGGTTTCGGCGAAGCATTTTTAAGCGCGGCGACCCGCGGCCCGCGTGCGCCGGCGGCAAGATCCTGGGATCGAGGCGCGGCCGGTCCCGAACGGAGGCGCTTCGCAATCCCCAGCCCAAAATGACCCCCTCGCGGCCATTTCCATCCGGGCCGAGATGATAACTTGACATCGATGTCATTTGCCGCTCGCCTGCTCCCGCAACCCTGCGTTCGTTTGCTGCCCCAACCCTCGATTTGACCGACCATGAACGCCGCCGCGGTCTGCATCGCCTCGCTCGCGCTGATCCTGCCGTCCGTCTCTTCGCGTGCGGCGGCTCTTGCGCCACCGGGGGACCTGCGGACCGAGTACGCCCTGAATCCCCTGGGCCTCGAGTCTTCGTCCCCGAGACTGAGCTGGCAGCTTACGTCCAGGCGGCGCGGCGCGCGGCAGATCGCCTATCAGATTCTGGTGGCGAGTTCGGTCGGCGCGCTGCGCGGGGGAAAATCCGATCTCTGGGATTCGGGCCGCGTCGATTCCGATCAATCCGTCCAGGTTCCCTATCGGGGCCCGCCGCTGCATTCGCGTGAGCGATGCGCGTGGACCGTCCGGGTGTGGGGAGCGGATGGCCGGCCGACCGCGTACAGCGAGCCCGCAACCTGGGAGATGGGCTTGCTGCAACCCTCCGACTGGGAGGCGGAATGGATCGGATACCCTGCCGGATGGACCGGGCGGGCGCTCTATTTCCGCCGGGAGATTCAAGTGACAAAACGGGTGGCGCGCGCCCGTGCATACGTCGCAGGCATCGGCTATAGCGAGTTTTACGTGAACGGGGAAAAGGTCGGCGATCACGTGCTCGACCCCGGCACCACCGATTACGCGAAGCGGGTGCTGTATGACACCTACGACGTCACGGCCCGCCTGCGGCCCGGCAAGAACGCCATCGGCGCGATCGTCGGCCACGGCTGGTACGGGTTGCCCAAACTGCTGCTGCAGCTCGAGATCACCTATGCCGACGGCACCCGGGAGATCGTTTCGACGAAACCCGACGGACCGGGCGGCTGGGGCCAGTGGCATGTGACCTGCGGCCCCATCCTCGCCGACAGCATTTACGACGGTGAAACTTACGACGCGCGCCTCGAAAAGCCTGATTGGAGCCGGCCTGACCTCAGCCCCAAGCCGCTTAAGCGGACGGACGGGTGGGCCGACGCCATGATGGTCGAGCCGCCCGGCGGGCGGCTCGTTTCGCAGCAGATCGAGCCGATCGAGGTCGTCGACACCCGACGATGCCTCACGGTGAGGGAGCCAAAGCCGGGCATATTCGTGTTCGACGTCGGGCAAAACATAGCCGGCTGGGCCGAGCTCAAGGTCGCGGGCCCGCGGGGCGCCGAAGTCGTGCTTCGGTTCGCCGAAACCCTCAATCCGAACGGGACCGTCAACCAGGAAAATCTCCGCACGGCGGCCGCCACCGACCGGTACGTCCTCAAAGGCGGCGGCCCGGAAACCTGGCAGCCGCGGTTCACCTACCACGGGTTTCGGTTCATCCAGGTGGAGGGTTACCCCGGCAAGCCGACCCTCGGCAGCATTGCGGTCAAACGCGTCCGCTCCGCCGTGTCCCCCAACGGCACGTTCGAATGCAGCAGCGAACTCATCAACCGGATCCAGCGGATGATCCGGGAGACGGAGGCGAACAATCTGTACAGCATCCCAACCGATTGCCCGCAGCGCAACGAGCGGATGGGCTGGCTGAACGATCTCACGGTCCGCCTCGAGGAATCGCTCTATAATTTCGAATTGCCGCGGTTTTACACGAAATTCCTCAACGATGTCGGGGACGCGCAGCGGGCCGACGGGGCGATCGCCGACACCGCCCCGTACCATTGGCCTACCCAGCCCGCCGATCCGGTTTCCGCCAGCTATCTTCTGATGGGCTGGTTCATGTACCGGTATTACGGCGATTCGGCGCCGATGGCCGACCACTACGAGGGGTTCAAGCGCTGGGTGGATTTCCTCGCCGGGGTCGCGCGCGGTTACATCGTGCCCTACGGCCGGTTCGGCGACTGGTCGCCGCCCGCGGCGGAAGCGGTTGCCGGGAGCGCAGGCGCGGGAGCGATCGCGAAGGCGACGCCGCTTGAATTCATGTCGACGGGCTTTCTGTACTATCAGTCCGAGCTTTTGGCGAAGATGGCGACGGTTCTCGGCAAAAGGGGCGACGCCCGCCGCTACCGCGAGCTGGCGCAGGACGTCGCGGCCGCGTTCAATGCAAAGTACTGGAACGAGCGCGTCGGCGGTTACGGTTCGAACAACCAAGCCTGCAATTGCTTCGCCCTTTGGCTTCACCTCGTGCCGGAGCGCAACGTTCCCCGGGTCGTCGCCAATCTTGTGGCCGACGTCGAGCGGCACGGCGGCCACCTGAGCACGGGCAATCTCTGCACGAAATACTTGATGGAAGCGCTGACCGAGCACGGGCACGCCGACCTCGCCTTCCGCATCGCCACCCAGAAAACGTATCCGAGCTGGGGCTATATGCTGGCCAACGGCGCCACCACGCTTTGGGAGAGGTGGGAGGATCTGACGGAAGGCGGGATGAATTCCCACGACCATCCGATGATGGGCTCGGTCAGCGCATGGTTCTACAAGTACCTCGCCGGCATCCAGCCGGCGGCTCCGGGCTTCAAGCGGTTCACGGTTCGGCCGTACATCGTCCGCGGACTCACGTGGGTGAGGGCAAGCTACCGCACGGGTTACGGGGAGATCCGCTCGGAATGGATGAACGAGAATGGCGTGTTCACCCTCAAGGTCGGCGTCCCCGTCAATACCTCTGCGACGATCGGCATTCCCGATTCCGTCGGCGGCGAGATCACTTCCGGCGGCAAGCCCGTGACGATCGCCGGCCGGGCGGGAGGCTTCCGCCTGGTTCAGGTCGGCTCGGGCGACTACACGTTCGTTGCCCGATGAGCCGGCAACCGAAATCGCGGCTCCGGGCGGCGGCCTTGGGCCTCTCGCGATCCCTCCGCCCGAGTGCCGCCGCCGGGCGAGAACACCGGGGGACGCGGGAGACGATTGGAATTCGGACCGATGCACGGTCCGATGCCGCCCGGGCGCGGCGCGCCTGCGCGGGCGCCGGCCGCTCTTTCACTGAGTCCCCCGTAACCTGAACCCGACACAGCCCCCCACTCATGAAAGATCTCTTTCGCGCCCCCGATGGCAAAAACTACTCGGTGCTGTTTGTTCTGATCAGTTCGCTTTTCCTGCTGTGGGGCGGGTGTGCCGGCCTGGTGGACGTGCTCAACAAGCATTTTCAAGATTCGCTTCATATCACAAAGGCGCAGTCGGCGTACTGCCAGTTCGCCTACTACATGGGTTACTTCCTCATGGCGCTTCCGGCGGGCTGGGTCGCGCGGCGATTCGGCTACAAGGCCGGCGTTCTCACCGGGCTCATTGTTGTCGCGCTGGGCGCGTTCGCCTTCATCCCCGCGACCGCCATCGGCTCGTACTGGGCGTTTCTGCTGTCGCTCTTCATCCTCGCGAGCGGACTGGCCTGCCTGGAGACGATCGCAAATCCGTACACCACGGTGCTCGGGCCGCCCGGGGGCGCCGCATCACGGATAAATTTCGCCCAGTTCTGCGGCGGAATCGGTTGGATGATCGGGCCGCTGATCGGCGGATTGTTCGTGTTCACCGGCACGGGCGAGATCAACCGCAGCAACGACGCGGTGCATGTTCCGTATCTGATCGTCGGCGGTGTCGTCACGGTCCTCGCGATCATCTTCATCTTCGTTTCGATGCCGGATTTTTCGGCGGCGGATCATTATCGCGTGTCCAAGCGGGCGGGCCGGAACTCGGTCTGGTCGCACCCGCATCTGATCTGGGGCATCGTGGCGCAGTTCTGTTACGTCGCCGCGCAGACCGGCATCTTCAGCTTTTTCATCAACTACATTGTCGCCGACATGCCGCATTTTTCGGCCCGGCTGGCCGCGGTGCTCCCCGCCACATGGTCGTACCGCGGCGGCGGCGCCATTCGCGTGACCGAGCGCGGCGCGTCGCAGCTGCTTGCCTTCGGCGGCATGGGTCTTCTGCTCTCCGGCCGGTTCTTCGGCGGGCTCATGATGCGAAAGGTCGAGGCGACGACGATGCTCGCTATTTTCGGCGTCGCGGGTGTCGTCGCGATGATGCTCGTGATGGCCCCTCTGGGCTGGATTTCGACGTTCGCGCTGCTGGCGAGCTTTTTCGCGATGTCGCTTATGTTCCCGACGATATTCGCGCTCGGCGTTCAGGGCATCGGCGAGCTGACGAAGCTCGGTTCGTCGCTGATGATCATGTCCATCGTCGGAGGCGCGATCATGCCGCTGGTGATGGGCTGGCTCGCCGACCACTACTCGATGCGGGTCGGGTTTGTGATGCCGCTCGGATGCTTCGCGTTGATTCTCGCCTACTCGCTCGCGTGGCCGCGTTTGAGCGGAGCCGCTTCCCCGATCCCGGCCGCTCCGGCCCCGGGCGCCGTTTCCCTCTGATTCCCGATGAGCGTTCCGAAGTTCTCCGTCATTCTCGGCAATTTGGGCGGTACCTGCGACCGCTTCGTCTCGGCGGGCTACAAGGAACCGGTCACGACGGAGGAGCTTGTCGCGCTCGCGGCGTCGGTCGACGGTTTGTCCGGGCTCGAGCTTCTCGGCGGAGCCGACGTCACTTTGCAGAACGTTCGCGGGACGGCGAAGCTGCTCCGCGATCATGGCCTCGTCTGCGTGTCGATCCTGCCGGACCTTTTTTCCAGACGCCTCTGGGGTCGCGGCAGCTTTTCGTCCCGCGATCGCGAGGTGCGCCGGCTCGCGCTTGATGAAACCCGCCAGGCCGCCGAGCTCGCCGGCAGATTGTGGTGCGGCCTCGTCAATCTGTGGCTTGGGCAGGATGGCTACGACTACCCGTTGCAGGCCGACTTTGGGCGCCAGCGGGAATGGATGCTCGAAGCGATCAAAACGGTGGCGACCGAGTTTCCGTCGCTGCGCTTCGCCCTTGAGTACAAGCCGAAGGAGCCGCGCAACCATTCCTTTCAGGCGCGGGCCGCGGACACGCTGCTTATGGCGCAGGAGACGGGGCGTCCGAATGTCGGGGTCTGCCTCGACGTCGGCCACGCGTTCGTCGCCCAGGAGAACCCCGCCGAATCCGTGTGGCTCCTTCAGCACTACGGCCGGCGGCTGTTCCACATGCATTACAACGACAATTACGGCCACTGGGACGACGATATGATCGTCGGGAGCGTGCATCTGACCCACTTCCTGGAACTCGGCTATTGGCTGAAACGCACCGGCTACGATGGATGGCACTCCATGGACTTGTACCCATATCGCGAAGAGGGCCGCGGCGCGGTCTCGGAGAGCGTCGCGTTTCTGCGCGAAATCGAGGCGGCGCTCGACGGCGACCACTGCTCCGAGATCGACCGGCTGATAGCTGCCGGCGATGCGACCGCATCTGCCCGCTGGGTGAGGAAATTCGTGTTCGGCGGAAGGCATCCGCGCCGCCCGGCGCCGGCGCGGCGGTCCGCTCCGCCGCACCATCGGCTCCCCGAACAGCGGCGCTGAAAAGGCCCCAAGGCCGGAATTGACTCGCCCGGCGCGACAAACCCTGGTTTTCCGACGATTTCATGGCCACAATCTACGGGGTTGCCGCGTCCGCCGGCGTGTCTCCCAAGACCGCTGCGCGCATCCTCGCCGGCGAAAGCCCGAAATCGAAGAGTCGGAAGAAGATCCTCGATTGCGCGCGCAAGCTTGGCTATGTCCGCAACCGGCAGGCGGCGAATCTGCGGACCGGCCGCACAGGACTGATCGGCGTCATTGTGCCGTACATCAGCAACCCATTCTACACGAAATATCTGCAGGAATTGCACAATGTGCTCCACGCCTCCGGTTATGAACCGCTGATCGCGTGCTCGTTCGGGGTTGCCGATGTGACTCTCACCGCGTTGCGGTCGTTTGCCATGTACAATGTGGACGGTCTGGTGCTCGATATCAGCGAGGGCCCATTGACGCCGGCGATTGAAGGCGAACTGGCGAGATTCCAAAAAGGCGGCCACGCGATCGTGGTGACCGGCGGGCAGGGGCACTCGACGCCGTATGATCATCTTTACCTCAACAACCGCGCCGCGATCGCGAAGGTCGTGGAGCACCTGGCTTCCCGCGGCCACCGGCGCATTGGCTTTCTCGGCGGCGGTCCCGGCAGCCTGGTGGTGAAAGCGTTGCCGGGGAATCTCAACATCCAGAACCGGTTCGAAGGCTTCAAAAGGGCGCTCCGGGACCGCAGGCTGCCGATGCGGCCCCACTGGGTCTCGCTCGGGGATCCGGCGCTGCCGAACGTGAGCGAGCGAGCGAACCGGCTCGTTCGTCATCCCGACCGGCCGAGCGCGCTCGTCTGCTCCAGCGACATGATCGCGATGGTGGCGGTGAAGGCGGCCTTGGAGGGGCATTTGAAGGTGCCGGAAGACTTCGCGATCGCTGGTTTTGACGACATCGATCAAGCCGCGCTGCTCAACCCGAGCCTGACGACGGTCCGTCAACCTCTGGCCACGATGGCCGCCGCGGCGGTGGAACTTCTCCTCCTGAGGCTCGGATCGCCCAAGCGTCCCGTCCAGGAACGGCAGTACGAAGCGCAGCTCGTCGCCCGCGCCTCGGCTTGACGGCCATTTCGCGAGCGATTTCCGGCGGACGTGGCGCCCGGTTCGCGTCATGCGTTTGGCCGAAATCGACGTCCGGCCGCGCGCGGTCGCTCCGTTATGCGATCGACAGGTGGGACGTTGGCTTCGCCGAAGCCGGGAGGACCGGACGAAACATCAGTCCCCATCCGGCAACGCCGAGGCCCGGGGCATCAGTGCCGATTTCCGAGCTTGCGCCCAAGCATCCGCCGAATCTCGGCCCGCGTCGGGGCGGACGGCTGCGCGCCCATCCGTGTCACGGAGATCGCCGCCGCCGCATTGGCAAAATGGACGGCGTCGATGAGCGGCAGCCCTTCGGCCAACCCGACTGCGAACGCGCCGTTGAAGATGTCGCCCGCTGCGGTCGTGTCGACCGCGCGGACGCGAATCCCGGGCACCCGCATCCGCACGCCGTCGCCGGCCACGAACGTTCCGCGGGCGCCTAGCGTGATGATGACCGTGCCGACGCCGCGGGCGAAAAGCCGATCGGCGGCGCGTTCGGCGCCTTTGTCGGTGTCGACTTTGATGCCGGTCAGCAGCTCCGCTTCGGTTTCGTTGGGCGTCAGAATGGAGATCGTGGCGAGCAGGCGGTCGGTGACGGGGCGCGCCGGCGCGGGATTGAGGATCACCCGCGCGCCGCGTTGCGCCGCCAGCGCCGCGGCCGCCTCGACGGTGGGCGACGGCGATTCAAGCTGCAGCAGCACGATTTTCGCGCCGGCGAACGCGTGCCGCGCCCTGTTCACATCGGCGGGGGTAAGCCGGTCGTTGGCGCCGGACGCGGCCGCGATCATGTTCCTGCCGTTCCGATCCACGAGAATCAACGCGGTGCCGGTCGGCGCCGAGGGATCGCGCATGACCCGCGTGATATCGATGCCATCGCGTTCGAACCCGGCTATCGCCTGGTCGCCGAATGCATCCCGTCCAACCCGCGCGATGAATGTCACCCGGCCGCCGGCCCGCGCGGCCCCGACCGCCTGGTTCGCGCCTTTCCCGCCGGGAGCGGTGATGAGGTCGCGGCCGCGCCAGGTCTCGCCGGGCCGCGGCAAACGATCGAGTCTGATGACGAGGTCGATGTTGGAACTACCGACGACCACGATCCGCCCGCTGCTCATGCCGAGAGCGAAACGCGATCACGACATCGATGTCAAAGGAGTTTGTCCGCCGGAACGGCCACGCGAGCCGAGCGGATTCGCGTTCACACGGCGCCGCGTGGAGACAGGGGGCCGCGGCGGCCTACGGCGGGGGCGCAATGGCCGGCGCCGGGCCGTCGGTACGCCGCCTCGGGCGGGCGGAATCGGAAGCCTCGCGCATTCGCCGGCGGCGGTGCAAACTCCCCCTGTGAACAAGCTGATGCTGGCCGGCGGGCTGATCTTCGGTTTCGGGTGCGCTCCGGCGTTCCTGCCCGGGCCCGTGCGGCGGCCGGAAGCGGCGACGCTGCGGGCGGCGGCGGGTGCCCATCTGTTGATCGGCTGCGCGGTTTCCTCCCGCGAGCTGCAGGATCCGAGGCTGGCGGCGTTGATCACCCGGCAGTTCGGCTGCCTCACGGCGGAGAACGAGATGATGCCGGCGTTCCTGGTCGATAAGTCCGGCCGGTTCACCTTCGGGCGAGGCGACCGGATCGTCCGATTCGCTCGGGCTCACCGCCTTCCGCTGTTCGGCCACATGCTGCTCTGGCACCACGTCACACGGGCCTGGCTCTTCCAGGATTCGGCGGGCAGGCCGCTGCCGCGCGTGCAGGCGCTGGCCAACCTCCGACGCTACATCGACACGGTGGTTGGCCACTACCGAGGGCTCGTCCGAGCGTGGGATGTCGTCAACGAGGCTCTTAGCGACAAGGAGGGCGAATATCTGCGGGACACGCCGGCCCTGCGGGCGATCGGCGGCGACTATATTGCGAAGGCGTTCGAATACGCGCACGCGGCCGATCCCGATGCGGAGCTTTACTACAACGATTACAACATCGAACTGCCCGCGAAGCGGGCCAAGGCTCTGCGGCTGCTGCGGTCGCTGCGGGCGCAGGGCCTGCGGGTCGACGCGGTCGGCATCCAGGGCCACTGGGAGCTCGGCTTCCCGAAGCCCTCGGTGATCTCGGATGCGATCCGGGAATTCCACGATGCCGGCTTCCGCGTGATGATCACCGAGCTCGACGTGGACGTGCTGCCGCGCACGACCAGCGGAGCCGATCTGGTTTCTGTCGAGACCGGGCCAGACCCGTTCCCGCACGGGTTGCCGGCAAGCGTGCAAAGGCGGCTCGCCGACCGCTATCGTGCCATATTCGAAGCACTGCTCAAGCCGCCGGGGGTCGCGATGATCACCTTCTGGGGACTGGACGACGCCGATTCCTGGTTGAACAACTTTCCGGTGAAGGGCCGGACGAACTATCCTCTGCTGTTCAATCGGGAGGCCGAACCGAAGCCCGCCTTCTTTGCCGTGCTCGGGGTCTTGAAGAGCCGGCCGGAATCCAGATGACCCCGGCGCGTCGGCCGACGCCTCGGCTCGATCTTCCGGATGCGGCTTGCCGCGATTTAGTAAGGATGCCTGCCGCCGCCGGCCGTTCCGGCATAAGCGGCGACATCGACCGAGCGTTTGATCCGGCTGCTTTCGGGATCGATGGAATTCGACTTCCCTCCCGAGGCCAACCCTGCGGTGCTGCCGTGATAAATGGCCCATGAACGCTTTCGGCCGCGTCCGGGCGCCCGATGAGGGAAATGCGCCGGCTAGCGCTCCATCCCATGCCCCGGTATCTGGCGGACTTCGCTCTTTGCGGGCCGCGGGATGAAAAACCATCCCGCAGCCGCCAATGCGGCCAAATCGAGCCACGTCGTGAAGCCCCACGCAAAATGGGCCGTTTCCATGACGCCCGGCGGGCGCGGCCCATGCGGAATCAGATGGACGGCGGAGAATATCCCGTGCACGACCAAGCCGGACAGGACCATTGAAACGAACAGGACCGCCGCGATGTAGGCGGCCGCTTTGCCCCCGTAATATTTTCGATAAATCATGAGAATCGGGATTATGATCAGGTCCGCGTAGATGAAGGAGACGACGCCCCCGAAGCCGATTCCATTGGACCAGAGCCAGCTTGCCAGCGGGATGTTGCCCACCGAGCAGATGAACGAGGCCATGGCGATGACGGGACCGACGATTGAGTTTTCAATGAGCCGGAGGGG
>JBOHXF010000227.1:0-13495 GCA_050737455.1 Opitutaceae bacterium
GGCCGAAGGCCCGCGGCCGGTCGCTTTCCACCGAGAGGACGCCGACCGGCTGCCCCTCCGCGGCCAGCAGGGGCGCCGCCATCTGGCAGCGGACCCCTGGACGGATCGCGCGGTAACGGGGGTCGGCCGCCACGTCCGCCGCGAGCACGGGTTTCGCGTGGAATGCGGCCCAGCCGGGTATCCCCTGCCCGAGCGATAGGGCCGGAATCTCGCCGCCGGGCAGGCCGCGGCCCGCCTCGATCTCAAGCTTGGTCGAATCGGGATTCAACAGCGCGATCGCCCCGCTGTCCGCCTGAAAGGCGTCGGTGGCCGTCCGCAGGATCAGCGGCAGCGCCTCGTCCGCGCACGCGGCGCGCGCGGCAAGGACGGAAACCGCGAGGACGGGATCGGCGGACACGGACGCGAACCTGCCCGGCCGCGCGGCCCGGGTCAACGGGCGCTTTCGGGGAGGGAGGGCGAGATGACTTCGGCAAGCGCGGCACGCAGGCTTTGGAGCCGGTCGGAGTTGGTCGCCGGCTCGTGCGTGTCGCTTTCGATGTAAAAGGTGTCGATCGCGACGCCGCGCTCGGTGCCGATCCGGGCGAAGGTGATGTCGAAGCCTTGATCGGAAATGGTCTTGGCGAGCCGGTAGAGCAAACCGAGCTGGTCCCTCGCCTGCACTTCGACGATCGTGCGCTGCATCGAGAGTTCGTGGTAGACATCCGCGGTCGGCGGAAACGACCGGTGCAATTCGTCGTGCGGATTCGGCGTCAGGTACCGGGTTGCGTCGATCTTCTTCGCCTGGGCGACGATCTCCGGATACAGGTCCTTGTTGGACATGAGGCTCGCCTCGATGCACCGGGTGAAGGTTTCCTGGGCCGACCCGCTCTGGACCGCCCCGCGGCCGGGCTCGACCACGTAAAACGTGTCGATAGCGATGTGGTCGCGCCGGGAAATCACCTTTGAACCGAGGATATTCAGGCCGGCCACGCCGAAGGCGCCCGCGAGTTTGTAGAAAAGGCCGGCGCGGTCCCACGTGACGACGTCCACCACGGTGAGCGCGCGGTTCAGGTCGTCGCGCCACTCGATGATCGGCCGGAGCGAACTGATCGAATCGGCGCTCGCGATCGAACGAAGGAGCCGGTGGACCATCTGCACGTGCAGCGCAACCTCGGCGATCTCGGCGTGAATGAAATAGCGGTCCGGCAGCAGGTTGAAATGCGCGGAGATCTCCTCCTCGCCGATCTCCGGGAGCCGCTTGGCGATGAGTTCCTGCCGGATCATGGATTTCTTCTGTTCTTGCCTGGCGTCGACGGCGGCCCCCCCATGTTCGAGGCGGTCCATGGTCGCGCGATAAAGCTTGGTATGGAGCGTGTCCTTGTAGCTGTTCCACAGATCCTTCGACGTGCCCCGGGCATCGCAAAAGGTGTGGACATAAAGGCCCCGCAGCCGGTCGGGCTCTCCGACCAGATCGGCGAAGGCGGCGGCGGTGGTGGGGTCATCGACATCCCGCTTCTGCCAGAATCGTGCCATCGCGAGATGATTTTTGATGAGATAGAGCACCTGGTCGCGGGCCTCCGTCGGGACCCCAAGCCGCTCCAGAATGGGGCTCGCGAGCCGGACTCCCGTTTCGGCATGTCCACGGATGCCCTCCGCCTTGCCGATATCATGCAGCAGGAGGGTAAGATACACCAGGGACGAATCGGGCATTTCGTGCAGGCTTTCCCGATATTTCAGGGTGATGGGTTCGGCCGCCGAAAAGATCAGGTCCAGTTCGCGGATCGCGTTCAGGGTATGGACGTCGGCGGTGTAGCGATGATACAGCTCGTGCTGGACGAGCAGCGTCAACGCGCCGAACTCCGGCAGGTAACGCCCCAAAACGCCGAGTTCATGCATCTCGGCCAGGATCGCGTGCACGTTGCCCGAGTCCGTCATGATCGCCCGAAAACACACCGCGGCATCCGGCGAGTTCCGGACGGTCTCGGCTACGGGAAGCGACTCGCGGATCTTTTGCGCGAGATGGAAATCGAGGCCGCATTGAAGCTGCTGGCAATGCCGGAACACGCGGATGATCCGAACCGGATCGTCGGCGAATATTGAGTCGTTCGCGGCCGCCAGATCCTTTCCGCGCCGGACGAAGCCATCGAGCTTCTGGCTTCGGCGAAACCGGTTGGCACGCAGGCTTTCGAGCAGCGGGAGCTTCGCCCCGGTCGGATCGCGGCCGATGGTGAGGGCGAGCCGGCTTTCGATGAGCTTGGCCGTTCGAAAGATCGACTGGGCGGCGCCGTAGTAATCCTGCATGAACCGCTCCACACGCTGGAGCGGATCGTTGGCGCGGTAACCCAAATTCCAGGCGACCCGCGGCTGCATATCGAGCGACAGGACATCGGTCGCCCGGGAGCTCGAAAAATGAAGCTCGTTGCGGACGCGCAGGAGAAAATCGTAGGCGCGCGTGAATTCCGCCGCTTCCGCGGCCGTGAGATAATGCTGCGCCGCCAGGTCCTCGGCCGTGTGGACCCCCAGCTTCACCCGGGCCATCCAAAGCGCATTCTGGTAATCCCGCAGTCCACCCACCCCGCTTTTCACATCCGGTTCCTGATTGAACACCGTGTCCGCATACTTGGTCCGGCGACGGCTCTGATCCTCCAGCCGATCGGCGATGTAGGCCTTCGGGGCTTCGCCTGTGTAGAAGTTCCGATACGCCTGGGTCCAACTCTCGTAAAGCCCTTGCGGGCCGGCGATATAACGCGCCTCCAGAAGGGCCGTCTTGGTCTGGATGTCCTTCCGCGCCTCCGTGAACACCTCGTCGACGGTGCGGGTCGAATGGCCGACCTTGAGGCCGCAGTCCCACAGGACGTAGAGAATCTCCTGGGTCAAGTACGCCGTGTACGGGTTGAGTGCCGCCGCCCGTGTCTTGGCGGGAAACAGAAACATCACATCGACGTCGCTCCAGGGCGACAATTCACCGCGGCCGTAGCCTCCCAAGGCCACCAGCGTCACCGGCGCGGGCGGTTCGCCGTGGTGGCGGCGATAGGCTTCGGCCGCATGATCGAACAGGCGGGCAAGCATCGCGTCCATGAAGGCGGCCCGCCCGCGCGCGATCTCGAGACCCGAGCCGCCTTGGGCATGGCGCTCTGCCAGCGCGGCCATCTCCCTCTTCACGAATTCCTTGCAGACGGCTACTCGCCCGGCGATGGGCATCTCGGCGGCAAATTGAGGGCCACCCGGCACAGCAGAAAGGGGGGCGTCCGGCATCGAAACCCGCCAGTGTGAAAACATTCCACCCCGGTGCAAAGCTAAAGCGCCCTCTCTGCGAAGGGGGAAACGCCACCGGAATGGCGGGCGCAAGCGGTGCCGGCAGCCTGCCATTGGGGCAGGCTGCCGGAAGAGGGGCCGAGGGGAATGGGCCTTGCAAGGCGCAGGGTCACGAAGGGCGCACTTGCCTACGGCTACGGGGTGAGGTTGTGTCGTCGGTTCACTCAATTCATGGCCGAGATCAGCAAAAGCTACGAGCCCGCGGACGTCGAAAAATCGTGGTATGAAGCCTGGGAGGCGGCGGGAGCGTTCGCTCCGTCCCAGGGGGATCGCGAAGCGTATGCCATCGTGATTCCGCCGCCGAACGTTACCGGTGTCCTGACCATCGGGCATGTGTTGAATAATGCCTTGCAGGACATCCTGATCCGGCGGGCGCGGCTGGAAGGGAAGGCGGCGCTTTGGATCCCGGGCACCGACCACGCCGGCATCGCCACCCAGGCGGTCGTCGAGCGTGAGTTGCGCAAGGCGGGAAAGACGCGCCGCGACCTCGGCCGGGAGCGGTTCGCGGAGAGGGTCCGGGAGTGGCGGGACGAGAAGGGGGGGATCATCCTGAAGCAGCTTCGGCGCCTGGGCGCCTCGTGCGACTGGAGCAGGACCCACTTCACGATGGATCCGGAGTACTCCCGTGCCGTGCTGACGGTGTTCGTCGAGCTTTTCCACAAGGGCCGGATTTACCGCGGTAAGCGCATGGTCAATTGGTGTCCGGCGACGCAGACCGCCCTGTCCGACGAGGAAGTGATCATGAAGCCCGTGCAGGGCACCCTCTACCGGGTGCGCTACGAACTTAATGCGGAGCCGGGACGGCACATCGAGGTTGCGACGACGCGGCCGGAAACGATCCCCGGCGACGTCGCCATCGCGGTGCATCCCGACGACCCGCGTTATGCGGGTCTGATCGGCCGGACAGCCTGGAGACCCTTGTGCCGCGCGCCGATTCCGATCGTCGGCGACGCGTCGGTCGATCGTGAATTCGGGTCTGGGGCCCTCAAGATCACCCCCGCCCACGACAAGGTGGATTTTGAGATCGGACAGCGCCACAAGCTCCCGATCGTCGATGTGCTCGACGCCGCCGGCATCCTGAACGACCTCGCCGGACCTGACCTCGCCGGGCTCGACCGCTTTGCCGCACGGAAGAAGGCGGTCGAGCTCCTCCGCGAAGCCGGCGCCCTCATGGGCGAGGAGAGCTACGCAAATAACGTTGGCTATTCGGAGCGGGCGGACGTGCCGATCGAGCCCAGGCTCACCTGGCAGTGGTGGTTGCGGTACCCGCGGGTGGACGAAGCCAAGGCCGCCGTGAAGGACGGCGTGATCCGTTTCCATCCGGAGCGCTGGTCCAAGGTCTACCAGAACTGGCTCGAGAACATCCAGGACTGGTGCATCAGCCGTCAACTTTGGTGGGGTCATCGGATTCCGGTCTGGTACCGCAAGGGGCTGGATCCGGACTCGCTGTCGGCGGAGGAGCTGGCCGATCCGGCGAAGGTCCATGTGTCCGTCGGCGGGCCCGCCGATCCGGAAAATTGGGTCCAGGAGCAGGATGTCCTGGACACATGGGCCTCGTCCTGGCTCTGGCCATTCGCGACCCTGGGCTGGCCCGAGCCGCGGGCGATGGCTCAGGCCGGCTTCGACCGGTTCTATCCGACGAACACCCTCGTGACGGGGCCGGACATTATTTTTTTCTGGGTGGCCCGCATGATCATGGCCGGGCTCGAATGCCTCAGGCCCGGCGAACCGCTCGACCGTCGGATTCCGTTCCGGGACGTGTACTTCACGGGCATCATACGCGACGCCTTCGGCCGGAAGGTCTCGAAATCCCTCGGCAATTCGCCGGACCCGCTCGATCTCATCGCGAAGTACGGCGCGGACGGCCTGCGCTTCGGCATCGTGTCGCTCGCCCCGCAAGGGCAGGATATCCGCTTCCAGGAGGAGCGGATCGAAGGGGGCAAGAACTTCTGCAACAAGCTATGGAACGCATGCCGCTTCCGGCAGATGAGCGGGCCCCCCGGAGACAAGGCTTCGCCGGAAGCGATCGCCGCGCGGCTCGACGAGGCCCGGTTCGATTCGGACGACCACGCGATCCTCAACCGGCTTTCCGCGGTCACCGAGGACGTCGCCCGAGATTTCCAGCGGTTCGAGTTCACCGCCGCGATCCAGGCCATTTATGCCTTTTTCTGGAACGACTTCTGCGATTGGTACGTGGAGGTGTCCAAGGCGAAACTCGCGGCCGAGGCAACGAAGGCGAACTGCCTGGCGGTCCAGGATTTCGTGCTCCGCCAGACGTTGCTGCTTCTCCACCCGTTCATCCCCTTCATCACCGAGGAGCTGTGGCACCGGTTGGGTTACGGCGCCCAGGGCGCGCTGCTGATGCGCGACGGGCGGATCGCGACGCCCGCGTCCCTGGAGCAGGCGCTGCACGGAGCCGGCATCGTGCTCGACCGCGGCGCGGCGGCCAAGGTGGATTGGTTCAAGGAGCTGGTCGGCGCCGTCCGGCAATACAAGGCTTCTCAAGGGTGGGCCGCCCGGCGCGATATCGACCTGCTCATCACCGCCGAGCTCAAGCTGCCGCGTGAGTGGGACCTGAGTGATCTCACCCGCTATCTGCGGCTTGCCGGCGTTCGGAACTTCAGCCTAAGCCCGAAGGCCCGGGCCCGGGTCTCGAGTCCGCCCCCCGAGGAGACCGGCATGGATGCCGGCCGGGAGCCGAGCGCGCCGGACGCGTCCGAAGCGCCGAAAGGGGCTCCCGCGGTGGTCACTGGGAATGGGCCGGTTTATCTGATCGTGCCGCTTGCCGTCGATCCGGCGGCCGAGAAGGCGCGGCTCGGAAAGGAACGGGACAAGCTGGTCAAATTCATCGCCGCCGCAGAGACCCGCCTCGGGAATCCGGCGTTCGCGGGAAAGGCGCCGCCCGCCGTGATCGACGGTGCGCGGCAGCAACTCGCCGAACTCAAGGCCAAGCTGGCCGAAACCGGCCGGCAGATCCGGACGCTCGAGGAGGCCGGCCCGGTCCAATAAGGGCCACCTCCGCCGTTTTCCCTTTAAAAGAGCCCGCGACCCCGGAATGCTCCGTCGGTCCGGCTCCACGAGGAAGAGAATCCACAAGCCAAAAACTTAGCGTTATGCCTGTTTGGGAATACAAAGTCATCAGCAGCGGCAAGGGCGGGTTTGCCACGCCGGCGCTGCTCGAATCGTTTTTGAATCAGCTCGGGAAGGAAGATTGGGAGATCATCAATTACCAATCTCCGTCCGACAACCCGCTCGCCTTCCACGGCCTCGCGCGGCGGAGCACCCAGCGCGATTGGACGCTCGAGGACGCGGCGGCCGCCGCGGCCCGCGCGGAGACCGAGAAGCTCCGCGCCGAATTCGAGGCGAAATTCCGCGGGATGGCCGCCGCCGGCGGAACGACCGAGGAAAAGCCGGAGACGCCCGGCGAGGCGAAACCGGAGCCGGAGGACGGCGGCTACAGGAAGCCCCGCGACACCGACCGGGACATGGATGCGGACGCCGAGGAGGAGGAGGCGGACGATTGGGACAAGCTGGCGGCGGAGGAGGAGCTTCCCACGCTGTTCGAGGCGATCCAGCCGCTCATGCGCCGCAATCCGAAGGGCGCGGGCATGTCCGTGGGCGTGGATCAGCTTGCCCGCAAATGGCACCTTTCCGAAGACGACGTGCTCGGCGGCCTGAAGGAATGCGGCTTCGTCATTCCCGACGACGAGGATGCCAAGCCGGACTACATCGAATACGACGGCGATCTGTTTTGGGTGAACGTGAACCGGCGCGGCGAACTTTGGATCAACACCAAGGAGAAGCCGCGCCCGGTTTTTCGGATCGCGCAAGGGAACCGGATCGTCCCGGAGCGGGCCGATGCCGCCACAGGCGAAAGTGCGCCTGGCGGAGACGGCCCGGGAGGCGAATCGGCGCAAAGCGAGGACGCCCCCCCGGAAGCGTCCGCGAAGCCGGTCGCCGGTTCGGGGTCCCGGCTTCCGGAGGGAGAAGCGCTGCTCAAGCGCATTCGGCCCCTTATGCGCCGCGGACGAGGCGGAGCGTCGGGAAGCTTCGGGTTTCTTTCCCGGGCCTTGAAATGCCGGGAAGCCGATCTTGCCGAGGCATTTCAGGCGCTGGGTTTGGCGGTCCCCACGGAAGCTAGCCAAAGTTCCTCGCGGATCGAGCTTGGGGACCGGGCTTGGTGGCTCAACCTGGACCAGCGCGGGACCGTATGGATCAACGAGGGCCGCCGCGAGCCAGGGGGGTCGGATGGCGGGGCCGCGCCGGACTCCGGCGAAGCGACGCCCCGAGGCGAAACCCCGCAAACGGACGAAAGCGCATTTCCCCGCTCCGAACCGGCGGCCACGGGCGAGGAGGTTGCGGCAGCACCCGGGCCCGTCACGGAAGGCGCGGCCGCGGCGGAGCCAGATGCCGAGCGGACCGCGGATGGAGCCGAAGCCGCGCCTGCGCCGGCCGAGGTTTCGGCCGAGGCGGACGAACTGCTGGCCGCCGTCCGTCCGCTTCTCAAGGAAAGCCGTTCGGGCGGACTGATCGGGGAAATTTGCACGCTGGCCGAAAGCCTCGGACGCAATCCCGAACGCATGCTCCAGGTCCTATCGGGCTTTGGGCTTCGCATTCCGGAAAAGCCGCGCGAAAAGGCGGTCGAGGTGGAACGGACCGGCTCCCTGTATTGGCTGACCCGCAATGCCAAGGACGAGATCTGGCTCAATGCGCGCGAAGCGGGCGCGGTCGAGGATGGTGCCGAAAGGAAGCCGCGGCGGGCTCGCCGATCGGCCTCAAGCGTGCCGTCAGAACCAACTCCATCCGAGTAAACGAGCCGTCGTTTTGCGGGGCCCCTTCGATCTCCGCCCGGTCGATCGACAGGCCCGGGACGGAGCTCAGCCTGCGGGCCAGCCCGAGCAATCCCGCCCAGGCGGACGAGCCAAGATCGGTGGGCGTGAGAACAAACCGGCAGGATTCGAAGCCGCCAGCGGCCCTGGCATCCCCGAGGTCGGACGGAACCGACCCCTTCGGCGCGGGCAATCCACCGGCATTGTCGCCGGTTCCCGATTCGATCCGCCATGCGGGAGCCCATGCGGCGAGTTGGGCGGGAAAGTCCGTGACGGAAGGAAGGAGGGGCGGGGTGCCGGCAGCTTCCGGCCAGGCGTCCGCCGCGGCGCCGCGCGCGAAGGTCCCGTCCAGCGCGAATTCCCCGGGCGCGGGCGCTGGGGCGGTCTGTTCCGTCCAGGGGGAGCCTGGTGCGAACAGCGCCCGGCGCATGGCCTCGGAAACGCCAGCGCCCGGCGGGGCCGAGGAGAGGACACGGCCCCGGAGCTGAAACCCGCTTCCGCCGATGCGGAGCGACTCGAGGACCGCGGCCGGCGGCGTCGCGACGGCGAGCGCCCCGAGAAACTGTGACAGCGACGGCCGGGGCGGCTGGGCAGCGTCGCGCTGAGCGTCGATCCGGTCCCGATCGAGCCTGCGCTCCCGGGCCGCCGCGCTCTCCCGCCAAAGAGATTCTGCGGTTCTGGCGGCTTCGGCCGCCTGGAGCCGGTATCGCCGGTGCAGATAGGCCGCCCCCGCGCCGGCGAGGAGCGCCAATCCGGCCGCGATCAGCCGGCCCCGGCCGGGGCTCCGGATGCCGCCGCGTTCCCGGAAGAGATCGCCCGCTCCGCCAGGCGCGAGCGAGCGAGCGCGATCGAGGAAGGACGCGAGCGCGATTTCGGAGCATTCGGCTCCGCCGCCCGGTCCGCCCTCCAAGGACCTCGCCTGGCTGAGGACCTCACGGATCGCTTCGGCAGCCGGACATCCTTCGGCGACCAGAAGCGCCGGGAGAGGCGATCCATCCTCCACCCGGGCCAGCGCCTCGTGGATTTCGGCGGCGACCGCTTCGGCCAATTTCGATCCCGAGAAGGAACGCGCCGTAGCTTCGCCGAGCGCCGGGGCGAACCGCACCGCCGCGACGGAGCCGATCGCCGCGATCTCCAGGGATGGCCTCGCGGACGCGATTGCGAGGAGCTCCGGCAAGGGCCACGCTCCGTCCAGACGGCGTTTTTCCGTCCGTGCGGCGGCCGCGAACCGAGCGACGGCCGCTCCGGCCAGAGGGTCGTCGGGCGTCGTGACCAGCCGCGCCGCCGTGGCCTGCGGGAACTCCTCGCGCCAGAGGCGGAGCAATTCGGCGGGGGGATCCTCGCCGAGGGGAATTCCGGTTCGGACCAGAATCCCGTCGGGGCCGCAAAGGGCCGCCTGGCCTCCGCACCAGAGGATGACAAGGGACGCGTTCACGGCGGCGGGTTTGAATAGGGACGGCGGAACACGCCCGATCAGATGCTCGTCAGGTAATAGTACACATCGACGAATCCGCTCCCCGTCCCATCCTTGGCATAGGCGACCGGGCCCAGCGCTTGGTCGGAGGCGGCCGGCGCCGCGGCGGTGTTCTGAACCTGGCTCGATCCATCGACGTCGAGCGCAAGCTGGTACGCGTCGCCGTCCGGAACCGACTTGACGACAAGGTAGGCGACCCGCGTGCCGCTTGGGATGAGGGTGCCCGTCGTCGTCAAGCTGAAGGCGCAGGCGGCCGATCCCGCAGTCTGTCCGGTCGCGCCGGGATTGCTCAGTCCGTCGCTGACGGCACACTCGACGCGGCTTGTGGCACTGTAACTCAGCGTGGGTGCCGCAGAGCCGCCGAAGCTCTCACTTGTCGGCTGCCAGCCGAATCCGTTGGCGGCGCCGGTGGCGGCCGCGCCCTGTGCTCCGAGACGCAAGCTGATCGGCCGATCGAGGACACCCTCCGCCAACAGCACGTTGTCCAAGGTGGCGGCGGCCGCAATCGCCGCCGCGGTCGGGGAGCCTCCGCCCGTGTATTCGGCGGTGAGGGCGGCGGAGGCGCCCTCGGTCACCGGGAGGGTCCCGGACGAACCCGGCTTGCTCAGGTACTGCACGAGAGCCGAGCGCACGACGTTTGCGGTGCCCTCCGCGTTGCGCACGCGGGCGCTTTGGAGGACCTTCGCAATCGCCGGCACGCCGATTGCGATGATCGCGGCGATGACGGCCAGCACCGCGAGAATTTCGATGAGGGTGAAGCCGGCCGCGAGGGGCCGCCGGCGGTTCGAACGAGGCGGGGAGAAGTGCATGATGCGGGATGATAGCAACGGCGCCGGAACGATGTTGCCGGCGCTCACGGATCACCGGGCGGGCGACTCCACGGCGGCGCAGATGTCCTCCAGGGTCGCCAGGCCGCGGGCGGCCTTACGCACGCCGTCCTCGAAAAGAGTCCGGCACCCACGTTCGCGGGCCGCGGCGAGGAGGCTCTCCGGTTCGGCCCGGGAGGCGATGAGGCGTTCGAAACCGGCGAGGGGCACGATTTCGATGATGGGGATGCGACCCCGATAGCCGCGGCCGCGGCAGACGGGACAGGGACGTCCGGTCTCCACGGCGACGAATCCGGCGTCCGGTCCGGCCCCTTTTAGGACTGCGGCGAACCGCCGGAGCCATTCATCGGACTGCGGATGCGGCCGGCGACAGGACGGGCAGGGCCTGCGCACGAGCCGCTGGGCCAGGACGCCTTTGAGCGCGGCCGCGAGCAAAACGGGGTCGAGACCCATTTCCGTCAGCCGAGCGACCGCTCCCAGCGCGCTGTTCGTGTGGAGGGTGCTGAGGCAAAGCCGTCCCGCGAGCGCCGCCCGCAGGGTGATTTCGGCGGTGGGCCGGTCCCGGGTTTCGCCGACCAGCACGACGTCCGGATCGTGCCGGAGCACGTGGCGGAGCAGTTCGCTGAAGCCGCGCCCGATCCGCTCGTCCACCTCAAGTTGGAGGAAGAAGCGGGGATGCCGCAACTCGACGGGCTCCTCCAGGGTCACGATCTTGCGCGCGTGCAGCTCGGTTTGGGGCAGCCCGCCGATCAGGGAGTACAAGAGCGTCGTCTTGCCGGCGCCGGTCGGCCCCGTCACGTACACGAGCCCGTGCGGCAGCGCCAAAAGGCCATCGATATGGGCGCGGTCGGCATCCGACAGCTCCAGGCTTTCCAGGGGGCGGATCGCGGCAGCTTCGTCCAGCACGCGGATGACCACCGATTCGCCGCTCGCCGCCGGGATGCACGAGAAGCGCAGGTGACAGCGGCGGGAGCCGATCGCGATCGCGCCGCGGCCGTCCTGGGGCAGCCGGCGTTCCGCAATGTCGAGGCGGCCGGCGAGCTTCGCGGCCTGGACGAACGGCTCGCGCAGCGGATCCTCGACGAAGCAGTGATGGATGAGCCGGCCGTCGATCCGTAGCCTCACCTCCAGATGCCGCTCCCGCGGATCGAGATGGATGTCCGTCGCGCCTTCGGAGATCGCCTCGCGGACGACTCCCTCGAACCGCTCCTGCGCGTTGCCGGGCGGAGCGTCCGGCCGCCATGTCTCCTCGATGACGCCCAGAATATCCGCGCGAGGGGCGACCTGCAGGCTGACCTCCTCGCCGGGAAAGTCCCGGGCCGCCTCCTCGGCTCCATAGGCGCCGGGATCGGCGACCGCCAGCTCCAGCCGGCCATTCTCACGGCGCAGCGGCACCAAGCCCTTGCGCCTGGCCGCCTCACGCGAAATGAGCCGGCCCGCGGTCCGATCGGGCGGACGGGCCGCGGAGTCTGCGAGCGGGAGGTTATGGCGCCCGGCGAGCGCCGCTGCGATTTGCACGGGGCTCGCGAGCCCGAGCCGTTCGAGCACGGCCGGGAATTCCTGGCGCGGCGGCCGCAGCCACAGGAGCCGCGCGCTCGCGAACTGTTCGGGGGTGATGGCGCCGCCGGCGACGAGGGCTCGGCCCAGCCAGAGCGGATCGTGGGCGGAGGCGGCGCTCACGGAACCAGATCGGCAGTGAGAAAAATGACCAGCTCGCTGCGGCTGTGAACGGTCGCGGATGAGGAGAAGAGGCGGCCCACGATGGGCAAAGTTCCGAGCCCCGGGATCTCCTGCCGGCTCCGGTCCGTTTCGTTGTAGATGAGCCCGCCGATCATCACCGCTTCGCCTGGATGCAGGCGTGCCAGCGTCGAAAGCGCCTTGATGTCCATGCGGGGCGCCGTTTGCTGGCCGTCGGGGGAACTGTCCACGCCGATGAGCTGGGTGACGGCCGGAAGCACGTCCACCGTGACCGACCGGTCCGCGTTCACTTCCGGGGTCACGTACAGGACCGTGCCGATCGTGATGGCGTTTTGCGTGTAGCTGTTCTGCGTGGCTGCGAATGGCGTGGCCGCCCCCGCCTGGTTGAGCGTCGTGCTGTTGCTCAGCGAGAAGAAGGTCTGCTCGGTACCCACCTTGATGAACGCGGTTTGATTGCTGAGGGTGAGGATGGACGGGTTGGAGACGGACCGGACGTCGCCCTGCTGGGCCAGCGCGCTGACGACCGCGGCCACCTTGCCCGCGGAGAGCGTGCCGGCGAAGGTCGGCGCCGCCAGTCCCTGGCCGTTGATTGCGGTCACGGCCGTCGTGGCCGCGAGATTCCGGAGAGAGAATCCTCCCGCGGACGCCGCCGCGAGCGACCAGTCGACGCCGAGCTGGTTCTGCCGGGAGAGCGTGACCTCAAGGATCCGCGCGGAGATCCGGACTTGGCGGGAGACCCGCCGGTTGAGCAGATCGACGAGGGCATGGAAATCGCGCTGCCGCTCCGGGGACGCGGAGACGATCGCGACCCCCGCGAGCTTGTTGACCGCAACCGTCTCCCCCGGCGCGGCGAGCCCCGTCAGTTCGGACAGGACGTCCGCCCAAAACGTGTTTTGGTTCTGCTGCTGGATCGAAAGATTGGTCTGGTCGTTCTGGTTCGGGTTGGCGGCGAAGCCGTTAGCGCCGGAAGCCGGGCTCGGCAGGCCGCCGATCGTGGCACCGCCCACCGTCGTGGAAACGGCCGTTTGCGCCGAGAGCACCACGTTGCTGCTTCCCTGCGCCGAACGAGTCATCTGCGGGAAATCGATTTCGTAGAAGCGGACGAGATTGCGCCGGACGCGGACCAGGCGGCCCTCGCGCTGCCAGTACCCGCCCTGGGAAGCGGCGAGGGCGTCGATCAGATCGCGGACGCTTCCGCCGCGCAGCTCCAGGGTGACCTCGCCTTTGAAGGATGGATCTACGGCGAAGGCGAGCCCGGTGGCGCGACTGGCCGCAAGGAACGCGGTCTCCACGGACACGTGATGGACGCGGAAGCCCGCGAGCGGGATGTCAAGAGGATCGGAGGCGGCCGCAGCCGCCCGGCACCACATGGC
>JBOHXF010000228.1:0-6025 GCA_050737455.1 Opitutaceae bacterium
GCGACTCGCTGGTCCGGAGAGCACAGGCGTCCTCGCCTGTCGATTCGGGCGTCTCGCCCGAACCATCCGAACCGTTCTCGGCGAGGACGCCGAGAGCAGCATTCTGCTGGCCAGCAGAATGCGCTCCCCGGACCTTCCGATGATTGCGTCAGTTTATCAGGCAAAACTTACCAGACGCCAGTTTGCAAAATCGATTCGCACCGCTGAAAACGCTCGACGTCCTCATTTCGGCCCGGACTCGCCACAGGCAACGACACCCCCCGGAAAATGGATAAGCGGCAGATAAGAAAAAAACGGCTACCGTCGAGGAAGCCCCGTCTCATCCAAGCCGTTGCTTGAAACTGGTGGTAGGACCTGGATTCGAACCAGGGAAGGCGTAAGCCAGCAGATTTACAGTCTGCCCTCGTTGGCCACTTGAGTATCCTACCGGACGGGAACGGTTAAATCTTGGTATCGACGTTCGGAATTCAAGGCTTTTCTATGGCGGGGCGCGATGCATGACTTCCAGGTCCGCGATTTCACGAGCCGGCTTTTTGCCAACGGCTACGTTGGGCATCTGCTGACCGTTCTTGGGTTCGTGCTGGCCGTCTTCGTGGCCGCCCGGCTCATCAGCGAGAAGAAGGCTCCCGCCAACACCTTCGCCTGGCTGCTTGTCGTCCTCTTCATCCCCTACCTCGGCGTGCCGCTGTTCCTCATCTTCGGCGGCCGCAAGCTCCGCCGGGTCGCCAAGCGCAAATCCCATGTCGTCCCCGTCCTCCCCAAGGAATGCCATGTGCGGATATCCGCCGCCGGCGGCGCGGTGGCGCACACGGTCGCGGCCGCGGGCGGCAGTTCGCCGGTCGGGGGCAACCAGGTCCAGCTCCTGGTGAGCGGCGAGGAGGAATTCGCCGAATGGGAGCGGGGCATCCACTCGGCCAAGCATACGATCCACGTGTCGACGTTCATTCTCGGACGCGACGATACGGGCCGGCGGATCGTTTCGCTCCTCGCGCGCAGGGCCCGCGAGGGGATCCGGGTCCGGCTGCTTCTGGACGCGCTGGGCTGCATGAGTTCCGGGTTTTCGTTCGTCCGGCCGCTCAGGTCGGCGGGCGGCGAGGTCGCCCGGTTCATGCCGGTCCTGCCCATCTCCTCGCGCAGTTCGGCCAATCTGCGGAACCACAGGAAGCTCGCGGTTTTCGACCACAAGACCGCGCTGATCGGCGGGCGCAACCTGAAGCGCGAGTACATGGGGCCCACGCCGCACCGGAAGCGCTGGCGGGACCTGGGCGCCCGGATCGACGGGCCCGCCGCGGTGCTTCTCAACGAGATCTTCATCGCGGATTGGACGTTCGCGACCCGCCAAAAGCCGGAGGCGCTGCGCGCCGAAGTTCAGCCCGCCGCCACGGACTCCCGCGGCGAAAGCGAGCTTCAGGTCATCGCGAGCGGGCCCGACGTGCCGGGCGACCCCCTTTACGAGGGCATCCTCACCATGATCCAGGAGGCCGAGAAGAGCGTCTGGATCGTGACTCCCTATTTCATCCCGGACGATGTGCTCCTGCGGTCCCTGATCGTCAAGGCCCGCGCGGGCCGCGCCGTGACCGTGTTGGTCCCGGCCCATTCCAACCATCCGATCGCCGACTACGCGCGCCGCTATTACACCCGCGAACTGCGCCGGGCGGGCGGGCGGATACTCCTCTATCTCGACGGGATGATGCACAGCAAGGCGATCGTCGTGGACGATCGCATCGGATGCGTCGGCTCCGCCAATTTCGATCTGCGGAGCTTTTTCGTAAACTTCGAATTGGGCGTCCTTTTGTACAGCAAGGACGACGTCCAGGCCCTCCGCCATTGGATCGACGATCTCGTGCAGCGCTGCGCCGAGCCGGCCGACCGGCCTCCCCGCCGGCAAATTCTGGGGGGGCTTGCCGAGGATATCAGCCGGCTGCTGGCGCCGCTGCTCTGATCGCCTGCATCGCGGGCACGGCGCAGCCGCAACCCAAGCGGAGGGCCGCGCGACGCGGCGGGCGGTCGGCGATGCGACCCTCCTACCCCGGCCGGTCAACCGACGGAGGGCGGGGCCGCCGGCGCGGATATCCCCGGGGCGGGCTCCTGCGACAGCAGCATGTATTCCACCGCCTCCTCCAAGGCTTCCCAACTCGCGTCGATCAGGTTGTCGCTCACGCCCATCGTGACCCAGATCGCGGCTCCGTCCCCGCTCTCGATCAGCACCCGGGTGCGCGCCGAGGCGCCCTGGCCGCTTTCCAGGATCCGGACCTTGTAGTCGCGCAGCGTCAGGTTGCGCAGCCGGGGGTAGGTTTTTTCCAGCGCGAGCCGCAGCGCCCGGTCCAGGGCGCCGACCGGGCCGGTCGCCTCGGCGACCGTGTGGACCGATTCGCCCTCCACCTTCAGCTTCACGGAAGCCTCGGCCCAAAGCTCGCCCCGGTGCCGCTCGACAATGACCCGGTAGCCCTCGACTTCAAAGAAGCGGCGGCGCCGGCCGAGCCATTTCGCGACAAGCAGCTTGAACGAGGCGTTGGCGGCCTCGTACTCGTAGCCCCGGAACTCCCGCTCCTTCAGCTCCTCGATGAGCCCCTTCATCTCCGGTTGCTTCTCGTCGAGTTCCAGGCCCAGTTCCTTCGCCTTCAAGGCCAGGCTGGAGCGCCCCGCCATGTCGGAGACCAGGACCCGGGTCCGGTTGCCCACAAGGGCGGGGTCGATGTGCTCGTAGCTGCGGGCGATCTTCTGGGCCGCGTTGGCGTGGAGCCCGCCCTTGTGCGCGAAGGCGGATTCGCCCACGTACGGCGCCTTGGCGTCCGGCCGCAGGTTGGCCAGCTCGTCGAAGAACAGCGACAGGTCGCGGAGCTGCGCGAGGCGGTCCGCGCAGAACGCGGTGCGGCCCATCTTGAGGAACAGATTGGGCAGGATGGTGATGAGGTCCGCATTCCCCACCCGTTCGCCGTAGCCGTTCATCGTGCCCTGGACGAGCGTGGCGCCGGCGTCGATTCCGGCGAGCGACACGGCGACGCCGAGGCCGCTGTCGTTGTGGCAATGGACGCCGACCTTCTCCCCGCCGAACCGCGCGACCGCCGCCGCCGCGATCCGGGACACGTCGGGCACGAGCTTGCCGCCGTTGGTTTCGCACAGGGTGAGCCTGGAGGCCCCGCCGCGCGCGGCGGCGTCGAGCGCGCGCAGCGCATAATCGGGATTGTCCAGGTAGCCGTCGAAGAAGTGCTCCGCGTCGTAGACGACCTCCCGGCCCTGCGCCACGAGGTAGCGGACCGAATCCTCGATCATGGCCAGGTTCTCCTCGGCCGTCGTGCGCAGGACCTCCGTCACATGGAGAAGCCATGTCTTGCCCACCAGCGTCAGGACGGGCATCCCGCTTTCAACGAGGTTCTTGATCTGCGGGTCCTCGGAGGCCTTGACGCCGGCCCGGCGGGTCGCGCCGAATGCCGCAAGCCGCGCGTGGGCGAGCTTGAGGCGCCGCGCCTCGGCGAAGAACGTGATGTCGCGCGGATTCGAGCCGGGGAATCCCCCTTCGATGTAGTCGATGCCGAACTGATCGAGGCGCTCGGCGATGAGCAGCTTGTCCGCGACCGAAAAACTGATCCCCTCGCCCTGTGTCCCGTCGCGGAGGGTGGTGTCGTAGATTTCAACGGAGTTCGTGCTCATGGAAGGTGAAAGGAAAAAGAAAACCCCGGGGCGCGGAATCGGCCCGGGGTCTCGGAGAGTCGCGGCGGCGGGGTGAGCTTACGCGGACGGTCCGTTCCCGGGGAGGCCGGAAATGATTGCGATCCCAATGGTGGAGGCGGTGGAGGTCATGGCGCAAACAGCGTGGAGTGGAACCATAAGGCGACCCTGCGGGCTTCGGCAAATCTTTTCATCCGACCGCGGCCGCCGCAGCCTGGACCAGTTCGACGAAGCTTCGGGCCTCCAGGCTCGCCCCTCCGACGAGCCCGCCGTCGATGTCCTTCTGCCGGAGCAGCTCCAAGGCGTTGGCCGGCTTCATCGACCCGCCGTAGAGGATGCGGATCCGGTCGGCGACCGGCTCGGTGAAGAGCTTCGTCAGGAGGCCGCGGACGAAACCATGCACCTCCTGCGCCTGCTCGGCCGTGGCGACCCGCCCGGTGCCGATCGCCCAAACCGGCTCGTAGGCCAGGATCACGGTCGGCGCCTGCTCCTTGCCCACGCCCTCGAGCCCGCGCTCCACCTGGACCTGGACGACCTTGAGGGTCGCGCCCGCCTCCCGTTCCGCAAGGGTCTCGCCGACGCACAGGATGGGCCGGAGCTGGTGGCGAAGCGCGGTCAGCACTTTGCGGTTGATGAAGGCGTCGGTCTCGCCGAACAGGGTGCGCCGCTCGCTGTGGCCCACGATGACGTGGGTGACGAACAGGGCGCGGAGCATCGGCGCGGAGGTTTCCCCGGTGAAGGCGCCGTTCGGCTCCGGGTGCAGGTTCTGCGCCCCGAGCTTCACCTGCGAGCCGTCCAGGGCGCGGGCGGCGCTCTCCAGGGCGGTGAACGGCGGGCACAAGACGACTTCGGCGTCGTTCTGCTTGCCCACCGCCGACACGATCTCCTCGGCCAGGGAGGCGGCGTCCGCCGCCGTCTTGTTCATCTTCCAGTTGCCGGCGATGAGCTTTCTGCGGTGCATGAGCCTCAGCTTTCCAGGAAAGCCACGCCGGGGAGAACCTTGCCTTCGAGGAATTCGAGGCTGGCTCCGCCGCCCGTCGAGCAGTGGCTCACCTTGGTGTCGACCTTGAACTTTTTCGCGGCGGTCGCGGTGTCTCCGCCGCCGACCACCGTCGTCGCGCCCCGGGCGGTCGCTTCGGCGACGGCCTCGGCCATCGCCCGGGTCGCGCCCGCGAACCGTTCGAATTCGAATACGCCCGGAGGGCCGTTCCACACGATGGTCCTGGCGGCGAGAATGGCCTCGCGGTACAGGGCGATCGATTTCGGGCCCGCATCCAGGCCCTGCCAGCCGTCCGGGATGCCCGAGGAATCGTCGGCCGGCCGGGTGGCCGCGTCCGGCGCGAACCGGTCGGCGCAGAGGTAGTCCACCGGGAAGACCAGCTTCACGCCGCGAGCCTTGGCGTGCTCCACGAGAGCGGCGACGATCTTCGCCCCTTCGGGATCGAAGAGGCTGGACCCGATCGGCATCCCGTTCAGCACTTTCTTGAAGGTGTAGGCCATGCCGCCTCCGATGATCAGGGTGTCCGCCTTGTCGAGCAGGTGGCGGATGAGCGGGATCTTGTCGGCGATCTTGGCCCCGCCGAGAATGGCGAGCAGCGGCCGCTTCGGGTGGTCCAGTACGGCCGCGAAGGCGTTCAGCTCGGCTTCCATGAGGAGGCCGGCCGCCGTGTCCGTGAGGGCAACGCCGACCATCGAGGAGTGGGCCCGGTGGGCGGTGCCGAAGGCGTCGTTGATGTAAACGTCGCCCAGGCGGGAAAGGCTCGCCCGGAAGGCGGCGACCGCGGCCGGATCGGCCTTGCGGGAGTCGCCGCCCTCGAGTTTCACCTTGCCCTCCTCCTCAAGGTGGAAGCGGAGGTTCTCCAGGAGCACGACCTCGCCGGGGGCGAGCTTGGCGCACGCCTCCTCGATTTTCGGTCCGGCGCAGTCGTCGAGAAAGCGCACCGGGCGGCCGAGCAGCTTCTGGAGCTCGGCAGCCACCGGCTTCAGGGAATACTTGGCGGAGACGACTCCGTCGGGACGGCCAAGGTGGCTCATCAGGACGACGGCACCGCCCTGCTCGAGCACGTGGCGGATCGTGGGCAGGGCGGCGGCGATGCGCTGGTTGTTCGTGATCGCGCCCGTCGCCTTGTCCTGCGGCACGTTGAAGTCGACGCGAATCAGGGCGCGCCGGCCCGCAAGCTTCAGATCGCGGAGGGTCTTGAAATGGCTCATGGAGGTTCCCGCGGATCGCCGCGGAATCTTATGTGGTGAAGTCCGATCGGCCGGTCCGGCGATGCGCGCGGCTTAGAGCCCGCCCGCCACCTTCTTCAGCAGATCGCCGCAGCGGTTGCTGTAGCCCCACTCGTTGTCGTACCAG
>JBOHXF010000229.1:0-6038 GCA_050737455.1 Opitutaceae bacterium
TCCCAGTACACCAAGGCCACGGGGGCGACCGCCGACGCCTACGACGAGCTGACCTCCCAAGTCGGCCCCCAGGGCAACGGCGGCACCTGGACCCCCAACGACTGGTGGGCCCACACCACCACCGGAGCGACGGTGGAGGAACCCGGCTATTCCACAACGGATGTCGTGAACATCACCGCGTTCACGACTCCGAATAGCGACGGCGACCGCTACCCCCAATGGTACGCCAAGTGGGTCGACAACTGGTGCTTCTCCGTCGCTCCCTTCGACTTCGTCTATTGCGACAACGCCTTTGACGGGCCCCGGTACGACGGCGCGCCGATCGACTGGAACCGCGACGGCGTCGCCGACTCGGAGACCGACCCGACGGTGATGGCCTACTGGCGGGCCGGCATGGCCTCCTACTGGACCGAAATCTACGCGCTCATGCCCGGCATGCAGATCATGGCCAACGCCGGAGGCTCGTATCTGGAGGCGACGGGCAACCTCCGCTATCCAGAATACCAGTACAAGGTCGGCATGGCCCTGGACGAGGGCTTCATGGGCGTGAGCTATTCGGAGGAAACCTGGAGCGGCTGGTACAACGCCATGGGCTCCTATGGCCAGCTCGAGGCCAACACCGCGGCGCCGAACATCGTCCTGTTGCGCTGCGCCATGACCGCCGACGGCATGTGCGCGGACACCTCGACCCAGAGCGAGTACGGCGGCGGCGCCAGCTACGCCTTCATGCGCTACGCCCTCGCCTCCACCCTCATGGGCAACGGTTACTTCGAGGCCGATCCCAACGACTACAGCCAGAACCCGCCGCTATGGTTCGACGAATTCGACCTGGCCGGAACCGCGACCACAGGCTGGCTCGGTGCGGCCATAGATCCGCCGCAGACGACGCCCTACCAGAACGGCGTGTTCCTGCGGCGGTTCGAGAACGGACTGGCCATCGTCAACCCGCGGACGAATCCGGATCTGAGCGTTCGAACGGCCGAGACGATCACCCTTCCATCGGGTTACAAGCACTTCCTGGGCAAGCAGGATCCCGTGACCAACAACGGCCAGCCGGTGACGTCGATCACGATCCAGGCCGGCGACGGAGTGCTGCTCGAAACACAGTAAAGCGCGGTCAGGAAACAGACGTCCGGTCGATGCCGGAGCGGCGCCGGGGCGGGCACGCCTCCAGCGTGCAATGCCGATGGCCGGCCGCCGTTCGGTGATGCCGGCGGCCCATCCTCGTCACGCTTTGCATGTGCGAAATCACGATTTTCGATACCATATCCGCGGTGCGAACGCCGCCAGATGGCGCCCCCTTCGGCCCTTTTGATCCGGGCCGCGCCAATCCCGGAACCCGTCTTGATGAAACTCGTCTTCCTCCGTCCGTTCTTGGCCGCCCTGTTTCTGGCGACCGCCGCCTTTGCGGCGGACCCCGCCTGGCTGCCGCCCGGCCTGCTCCCGCCTCCGCCCAGGCACGGGCCCGACCTGTGCCCCGGAGCGTTCCTCACTCCCGCGCAGGGGGAGGCGGTCATGCGCGCGGCCGCGGCCCATTTCACCGAGGCGGCGACCTGGAACGCCTATGCCGCGCGGGCGCGGCGCGACATCCAGAAGGGCATGGGCCTGCTGCCCTGGCCGCGGAAGACGCCGCTGAACGCAATCCTGCGCGCGCGGCGCGATTACGATGGCTATTGCGTGGAGAGCGTCGCCTTCGAGTCGGTGCCGGGCTTCTACGAGACCGGGACCCTGTACCGGCCGCTGGGACGCCGTCCGCCGTTTCCGGCCGTGCTCACCCTCCATGGCCACACCGGACCGGTGGTCCGGCCCGCGGATTGGCGGACGCATGGGCGATTTGCGCCGGTGGTGCAGCTACGGGCGGCCAGCCTCGCGCGGATGGGGGCGGTGGTGCTGTCGCTCGATATGTTCGGTTACGGCGACACCATCCCGGAGGTCGGGCAGGCCGCCCATCCGCATCCGTTCTCGATGACGATCCAGACCTGGAATTCCATCCGGGCGGTGGACCTGCTGTGCTCCCTCCCGTACGTGGATCCGCGGCGGATCGCGATGACGGGTGAGTCGGGGGGCGCCACCCAGACGCTGCTGGCGACGGCCTTGGACCCGCGCATCGCGGCCTCCATTCCGGTGGTCATGGTGAACCCGTATTTCTTCGGGGGCTGCCCCTGTGAGAGCGGGCTGCCGATCCACCGGGCGGACGGGTATTTTGCCAACAATGCGTTGATCGCGGCCCTGGCGGCTCCGCGGCCGATGCTGGTCGTCTCGGACGGGCGGGATTGGACCCGCCTGGATCCGCAATGGGTGTTCCCCTTCCTCAGCCAGATCTACAGAGAACTCGGGGCCCCGCGGGATCTCGCCACGGTCGCGCTCCCGGCCGAGGGCCACGATTACGGACCTTCCAAACGGACCGCGCTCTACCGATTCCTGGGCGCGCACTTCGGACTGGACCCATCCGCAGTCTTCTCCCCGGGCGGCCGCCTGGACGAGTCCAAGGTGACGATCGAGACGCCCGAGCGCATGCACGTCTGGAACCGGAGTTTTCCGCTGCCCGCCGACGCCCTGCACAGCGCCGCCGCCGTCCGGCGGTCGCTGCGGCGGCTGCAGGCGGCCGATGATCCGGCCGGATCCGCTTCGGAGACCCTTTCGCTGTCGGAGGTGCGGGCGAACACGCTCCGTGTGCCGCGGTACGGGAAGTTCGAGCTCACGTTCCAGGCACGCGGACCGTGGACCGATCCCTTCGACCCCGGCCAGGTCGCCATCGACTGCCAGGTGACGGCGCCGGACGGGCGGCGCTACTCGGTGCCGGCGTTCTACTATCAGGACTATTCGCGGGCTGAGGTCGATGGCCGCGAGCGCCTGACTCCGCTCGGCGCGCCCTGCTGGAAGGCGCGCCTGGCGGCCACCCAGGCCGGCACATACCGCTGCCAGTTGCGCCTGACGAGCGGGGGGCGCAGCGTCGAAGGCCCCCCGGAACGCTTCGTCTGCACGGGCGGAGGTGACCGGTTTGGGTTCATCCGCGTTTCGGCGGCCAATCCGCATTATTTCGAGCGGGACGGCGGCCGGACCTTTTTCGCGGTGGGCGAGGACATCCTGTTCAGCAGCCGGGCGGGGACGTACGCGATGGCCCGCTGGATGACCAACGTGGCGCGGGCCGGTGGAAACCTGGTGCGGACCTGGTGGTGCTACGGCGGCATGGACCTGGAGAGCAAGGCATCCGCCAGCCCCAAGCGCGCGGCCGGGTGGTACGATCTCAAGAGCGCCTGGCGGGCCGACCGCCAGGTGGCGCTGGCCGAGCGGTTGGGCATCGCCCTCATCCCCACGATCGAGACCCAGCAATACCTGCGGGCGGGGGTCCTCTGGGAGGATTTCTCGTACAACCGGGCCCACGGCGGCCCGCTCGCGAGCCCGGGCGAGTACTTCACCAGCGCGGCGGCCGCGCGGCTCTTCCGGAACCGGCTGCGGTACATCGTCGCGCGCTGGTCCTACTCGCCCGCGATCTTCTCCTGGATGTTCTGGAATGAGGTGGACTCCTGCAACGATTACAATCCGGCGGCCGTCGCCGCGTGGCACCGGACGATGGCGGACTACCTGCGCTCGATCGATCCGGACCGGCATCTGATCGACACCAATTTCGGCAACATGGACGGACGACGCGAGGTGGACGATCTGCCGCAGATGGATTTCGTGGCCACGAACCTCTACACCCGCTTCGACGAGGCGTCCGCGTCCCTGTGGGCCGCGCGTTTCATGTCGGCGCGCCGCGACAAGCCCTACCTGCTGACGGAATTCGGCCTGGGCGCCTACGGCCGCTGGGCCGAGAACGACCCCGACGGCATCGCCCTGCAGAACGGGCTGTGGGGCTGCGCCTTTGGCGGGTCCGCGGGAGGGGCGATGGTCTGGGAATGGGACGACTGGGTCGATCGCTGCAACCTCTACCACCTGTACACGCCGTTCGCGGACTTCATGAGAGATGTCCCGTTCGCGACCCGCCGGTGGCGCCGGGTGGACGTGGAGGCGCTGGACTTCCGCGATCCGCACCGGCCCGCCACCTATGCCGACGTATTCTTCGGAGGTTTCTCCACCAACTATCAGTTCAACACATGCCCGAAGCCGCTGCCGACGGTGTTCACGGTGACCCCGCAGGGCAACGTGGACCGTCCCGGATGCTTCAGCGGCGTCCTTGCCCCCGTGGGGGAACGCGCGCAGCCCGGCGGAGGGGCGCGCAACGACGCGGCGGTGGCGGCCCCTCCCAGCGCCTGCACGCTGCTCATCACGATGCCCCGGGAGGGACGGCTCATCGTGCATGTGCCCCGGCTATCGGGCGCCCAGCACCCCATTCTCGCGGTGGACGTCGACGGGCGCCGGGTCATCCAGCGCGCGCTTTCGCGGCGTAATCCGGACGCGACCTGGGACTACTTCGGGCAATTCCCCGTGAACCTCACGGCCGGGCGGCACCGCGTGGTGATCCGCAATCTGCGCCCGGCCGGCCCCGACAATTACTGGAGCGACCGGCTGACGGTCGCGTACGAACTGACCCATTACCGGCGCCTGCGCGGGCCCGACCTCAAGTGTGCGGGGCTCCAGAGCGGCGGCGAAATCCTGTTGTGGCTGCGCAACCCCGGGTACACCTGGCTCTACGCCCGCGAAGGGCGCAAGCTGGTGACGCAGCCGGAGGGCCGGCTGCATCTGGACCGCATCCCGGACGGGCGCTACACCGCCACCTGGATCGACACCGAGACGGGCAAGGTGCTGCTGCGGGAGGTCAGCGCGGCGCAAAACGGGGACATGGTGTTGACCACCCCTGCGATCGCGAAGAGCGCCGCCGCGAAGATTCACCGGCTCGACTGAGGCGGTCGCCGGCCGCGCCGATACCCTCGACCGGCTCGGGATCGTAGGGGAAAGACGGGCATAAGGAGGTTGCACTGGGTCCGGCCGCGTCTTGTCGGATCGCGCACGCCGGCCCGGTTTGCGGCGAGTTCTCCATGCTTGCCAAATGCGGGGGCGCGCTGTTGGTTGGACCCTCCTCGCGCCCGCGAGGGATCTTCGAAACATACGATAACCCGCACCCACCTCCATGGCTGTTAAAGTTGCAATCAATGGTTTCGGCCGGATCGGCCGCCTCGTTTTCCGCGCGCTTGTCGAGCAGGGCCTGCTCGGCACGGCCTTCGATGTCGTCGCCGTCGGCGACATCGTCCCCGCGGACAACCTCGCCTATCTGCTAAAGTTCGACTCGACCCAGGGCCGCTTCGCAGGCACGGTCGGTTCGCGCAAGTCGGCCGCGGACAAGCTGGAGAGCGATGTCCTGGTCGTGAACGGCCATGACATCCAGGTGGTGAGCGCGAAAACCCCCGACCAGCTTCCCTGGAAGGCGCTCGGGGTGCAGGTCGTGGTCGAGTCCACCGGCCTTTTCACGGACGCGGAGAAGGCCAAGGGCCATCTCGCCGCGGGCGCGAAGAAGGTGATCATTTCCGCGCCGGGCAAGGGCGAGGACATCACCGTCGTCATGGGGGTCAACGACTCCCGGTACGACGCCGCGAAGCATCACATCATCTCGAACGCCTCCTGCACGACCAACTGCCTCGCGCCGCTCGTCCATGTCCTCCTGAAGGAAGGCTTTGGGATCGACGAGGGCCTGATGACGACCATCCATTCCTACACGGCGACCCAGAAGACCGTCGACGGCCCGTCCCGGAAGGACTGGAAGGGCGGCCGCAGCGCCGCGATCAACATCATCCCGGCATCGACCGGGGCGGCCCGCGCCGTCGGCCTGGTGTGCCCCGAAGTGAAGGGCAAGCTGACCGGCATGTCGTTCCGCGTTCCGACGCCGACGGTTTCGGTGGTGGACCTCACGGTGAAGACCGTGAAGGACACCTCCTACCAGGAGATCTGCGCGGCGATGAAGCGCGCCAGCGAAACCTACCTGAAGGGGATTCTCGCGTGCACCGCGGAAGAGGTGGTCTCCTCGGACTTCATCCACGACAAGTCCTCGTCGATCTTCGACGTCGGCTCCGGCATCGAGCTCAACCCGCGCTTCTTCAAGC
>JBOHXF010000230.1:0-2250 GCA_050737455.1 Opitutaceae bacterium
TCCGGAATCGATCTTGCTCGGCCAGGACATCGCCGGCTACGGCGGCGCCTTCAAGGTGACGGAAGGCCTGTACCGCACCTTCGGCCGTTCGCGCGTGCTCAACACCCCGCTTGCCGAAAGCGCCTGCACCGGCTACGCAATCGGGCTCTCGCTGAATGGGCACCGGCCCATTGAGGAGTTTCAGTTCGCGGATTTCGCCACGGAAGCCGTGACGCAGATCACCCAAAACGCGGCGACGATGCACTTCCGCTCCGGCGCGGCCTGCCCGCTGGTGCTGCGCCTGCCGACCGGCGGCGGCCTCACCTTCGGGTCCTTTCATTCCCAGGAGCTCGACTCGTTCCTGCTCGCGATGCCGGGGCTCAAGGCCCTTTACCCCAGCACCTCGCAGGACGCCTTCAACGCCCTGCTCGCGGCCTACGAGGATCCGAACCCGGTTCTGATCTTCGAGCACAAGGGCCTCTACCGCAGGGGGCGCCAACCCGTCTCCTGGGATCCCGCCTACCGCGAAGTCTGGCGGCCCTTCCGCAGGCGCGAAGGGAATTTCGCGACCTTTGTAAGCTACGGCGAGATGATGCGAGTGGCCGAGGAGGCCTGCGATTTCCTCGAAACGGAGTACGATGCGCGGTTCGACCTGTTCGACCTGCGCTGCCTTGCGCCGCTTTCGCTTGAAGCGATCGAAGCGTCCCTCGGCCGAACCGGGCGGCTGGTTGTCCTCCACGAGGGGCGGCTCACGCACGGCTTCGGCGCGGAACTCGTCGCGCGCCTCGTCGAACGCATGTTCTCCGCGCTGAAGGCGCCGCCCCTGCGCATCGCTTCGCTCGATCTGCCCGTGCCCTTCGCTCCGGAGCTGGAGGAGGCGTTCCGGCCAAACCGGGACCTCGTCGTGGAACGCGTGGCGGCCTGGATGGGCTGATCCGATCCTCCGACATGACTCCCACCTCCCCGCATCTGCCTTGGGCCGGAATCCGGCTCTTTGCCATGGACGTCGACGGCATTCTGACCGACGGGACGGTCGGCATCGCCGCTTCCGGCGACGAGCTGAAGTTTTTCTCCGTCTTGGATGGCATCGGCCTGCACCGCGTCCTGCAGTCGGGGGTGCCCGTCGCGTGGATCAGCGGACGGCAGTCGGGCGCGACCACCCGGCGCGCCGCCGAGATCGGCATCCCTCACCTGATCCAGGGTCGGATCGACAAACTGGCCGCTCTCCAGGAACTCGCTGAGGGTCTTCGTCTCTCGCCCGGCCAGTGCGTGTACATGGGCGACGACGACATCGACGCGCCGGCGCTCGCTTGGGCAGGGATCGGCGTGACCGTGCCGGAGGCTACGCCTCCCGCGGTCGCGGCCGCGCGTCTCATGACACGGCGCGGCGGCGGACGCGGCGCCGTCCGCGAGGTGTGCGACCTGCTCCTGGCGGCGCGGCGCGGCCAGGGACCGAATCCCTGATCGAACGCCGCAATGAGACTTTCCCGTCTTGCTCTCTGGGCCGCAGCCTTTCCTGCCGCGGCCCTGGCCCAGGGCGTCGGCCTGCGCGGCCTGGCGCCGGCCCACAATTGGGCCTTGGACCTGTTCACCCCGGAGGGCTTCCGCTCGATGACGCTGCGCGGCGACACGGTCCAGCCGCTGGACGCCAATCGCATCCACGTCATCGACCTCAACATCACGGTATTTTCCGGAACGGCGGCGAACACGGTCACCACGATCCTGCTCAGCCCCTCGGCCACCTTCGACTCGAAGGAGGACAAGGCAAGCGGAACGGAGGGAGTGCGGGTCATTCAGGGCGACACCGAAATCGTCGGCCACCGCTGGACCTTCATCCGCGCGGGGGAAAAGATTTCCATTCGGGATGGCGTCCGGGTAAGCCTGAAAGGTGCGATCAACGACATGCTGAAATGAGGGCGCGCCTCTTGATCCCGCTGGTGCTCGCATGCGCGGGCGCCGCGCCGGCTTGGGCCGCGGCGCCGACGCCGACGGTGATCGTCAGCGACAGCATGGACTCGCAGAGCACCGCGACGCGAACGGTCTCCGTGTTCGACGGCCACGTGCATGTGGACGGGACCGATCTTACGCTCGATTGCGACCACTTGAAAATCATCTCCAGCAGGGTCGGCGAGGCGAACGCCGCCATCGGCCAACCGACCGGACTGCTGTACCTGCTCGCCACCGGACACGTCCATCTCCGGCAAGTCGGCGGAGCGCGCGAGGCGACGTGCGGACGGGCCGAACTGCTGCCGGACAAGGACGAGATCATAC
>JBOHXF010000231.1:0-3486 GCA_050737455.1 Opitutaceae bacterium
TGTCACGCTCGGGAGCTGGTCCCTCGAATTCTCCGGAGGTCTCGATTACAAGCAGGTCACCGACAATTTCGTCTTCGGCGACACGGTGGTCACCCCGTCCGAGGTCCCGGCCTTCACGCCATACGACGTCGCCCAGGCGACCGGGAGGCTCACGGTAGGCCATCCCGACGCGCACGGACGGTGGACTGCGGCCCTGAGTGTGAACGCGAGCCCCGGAGGCATCAACGAGCGCGACACCGATCGGGTGTACAACGCGCTGCACCATGGGGCGGTTTCGCGCTACGTCTACGGCACCCTGGAGCTGATGCGCGAAAGCGACCTGCCGGCCGACTTCCAGCTCTTTTCCCGGGGCGAACTGCAGCTCTCCAGCGCGAACCTGGTGCAGAGCGAGCAACTGTCGATCGGCGGGCAGGCGACGGTCCGCGGATACGACGAGCGCATCGTCTCCGGCGACCAGGGCTGGACGATCACCGAGGAGCTGCGCGGCCCGCTGTGGAACTGGCGCCCGCCGTTCCTGCGGAAGCTCCGGGAGCCGCTCGCCACCCGCCCACTGGTCTTCTGGGACTGCGGCGATGTCGGTTACAAGCATCCCAACGGTCCGCTCCTCGATTATCCGACCGGGGAACTGGAGAGCGCGGGCGTCGGCCTGCGCAGCAATCTGGGCGCCCACTTCGTCCTATCCGCCGATTACGGCTGGCAGCTCCGGCGGGCCCCCGTCCCGGAGCCCATCCGGAACCGGGGTGACCTTCAGGTGACGATCGCGTATTGAAGACCGTCCATCTGGGCCACCATTTCTTCGGCGCCGGCAATCTGGGCGACGACTTCATGCTGGCCGGGTTCCTCGCGGCGGTGCCGAAGGACCGGCGGGTCGCCTTCACCTGCTGCGTTCCGCACGAGCGCCGGCCGCTGGCCCGGCGCTTTCCGGAAGTCGAATGGCTGCCGTACGACGAGGCGAGCCGCCGCGAAGCCGTCGGCGGATGCGACGCGTGGCTCGGCCTGGGCGGATCGCCGTTCCAGAGCGCCATATCCTCATGGTTTCTCGATCATCTGGCTGAGGAGGTCCGGTTTTGCCGCGAAGCGGCCAAGCCGATGTTCCTGCTCGGCGTCGGAGGGCAGGACGCGGATGCGTACGAGCGGCCCGCCGCCCGCGCCCTTCTGGAGCGGGCGGAGCGCGTGTGGACGCGGGATCCGGGGACGGCGGAACGCGCCGCCCGGGCGGGCGGGGGTCCGCGGGTGAAACCCGGCGCCGATCTCGCCCACATCCTTCTCGCTGCGGCGCCGCCGTCCCCCGCGTGCTCCGGCCGGCTGACGGCAACGCTGAATTTCGATTACGGTGCCTGGCCGGCGCTGCCGGCCGCCGCCGCGCGCCTGCGCGAGCTTGGAGCGTCGGAGCACCTTTGGCTCGCACAGGAGTCGCGGCCGCTTCCCGGAGCCGAGCGCGCGCTCTTCGAGGCGCTGCCGGCGGACGAGCGGCGGCATTGGAAGCTCCGGATCGCAGATACAGGTTCGACCTCGGCCGTCCAAACGCTGGCCGAATGGCCGGCCGGAGAATGGACCTTCAGCGGACGCTATCACGCCGCGCTGGTCGGCGCCTGGGCCGGATCGAAGGGCGTCCTCCTGGCGATCAACGAAAAGTTGGCCGCCGCCGCCGCCGAACTGGGCTGGCCGAGCCTGCGGCCCGATGAACCGGCCGAGCGGATATTGGAGCGCTTCGCTTCGGGTTCTCCCGTTCCCCGATCGGTCCTGATGGGACGGGCGCAGGCGGCCCGGGCGTCCGCCTCCGAATTCTTCTCCCTCATCTGACCCGGAGGCGCTGGGCCAGGTTGGCGAGATCCCGGCGGGCGGCGGCATCGGCGGGATCGAGGCGAACCGCCTCGCGGTCCTCCCGAAGGGCTGCGGCCAGGTTGCCGGAAAACGACAGGCCGACGGCGAGGTTGCGGTGGGCCTCGGCCGAATCGGGCCGGAGCCGCACGGCCTCCCGGAGGTGGAGGAGCGCCTCGGGCAGCCGGGTCCTGCCCGCGACGCTCAGGAGATCGCTCGCAAGGTTCGTGTGCGCTTCGACCAGACGCGGTTCGAGCGCAAGGGCCCGCTCATAAACGGGGATCGCCGCGGCCCTTTGGCGCAGCGCGTCCAGCGTCACGCCGTAATCGTACCAGACGGCGGCGGAGGCTCCGGGATGCGAAGTCAGCGTCGCGTACTGCCGGGCGGCCTCGGCCCAATGCCGCGCGTGGGCGAGGGCCTCGGCCAGATCGATCCGGCCTTGGTCGTCGCTCGGGTCCAGGCTCACCGCCCGCCGGGAGTCCGCGAGGCCTTTTGGCAATCCCAGCGCCTGTTCGGCCGCCCCGAGGTTGCTCCAGGCCTTGGCGAGCCCCGGATTCAGCGCCACAGCGCGCCGGCAGTGGGGCAGAGCCTCGGCCGGCCGGCCCATCTTCGTCAGCATCGCGCCCACGTTGCTCTCGGCGTCGGCGAAGGTCGGATCCAGGGCGACGGCCTCCTCGAACTGCGCGAGGGCCGCGGAACTCCGGCCCAGGGCGTCGTATACGTGGCCGAGGTTGTTGTGGGCCCTCTCGTTGTCCGGGGCCATCCGCACCGCGGCGAGGCACGGGCCGAGAGCCTCATGGAATTTCCCCATGAGCGAGAGGTTGCCGCCCAGGTTGGCCATCGCCTCGGGGAAATCGGGCCGGACCCGGAGCGCCGCCCGGAACTCCCGGACGGCGTCCGCGTAACGCTTCTCCAGCGAATAGGCGTAGCCCAGGTTGTCGTGCGCGTTCTGGTTAAGCGGATCCAAGCGGACGGCCCGCTCGCAGCAGGCGACCGCCTTGGCGTAGTCGTGGAGGTCCAGGTAGGCGGAGCCGAGGTCGTTCTCGGCAAAGCTGTTCTCCGGATCCTTCGCCATGTTGTCCTGCCAGATCGACAGCTCGGTGCGGTATTGGGCGTTTCGCCGCCAGGCGGCCGTGCCGAGGATCGCCGCGAGGCCGGCGCAGAGGACGAGGCTCCGCCGGCCCAGGATCGCGCAGGCTCCGGCGGCGAACGCCGCCGCCAGGGCGGCGAGCGGCAGATACATCCGATGTTCGCCCATCGGCTGGTTCAGGATGGGGACGATGGTCGAAGTGGGAGCAAGGATAATGAAAGGCGCCAGGAGCGCGAAGCCGATCCGGGGACGGCGAACCGCCGCGAGGACGGCGACGACGACGAGCGCCAGGAGCGCGAAGACATAGGGGAGCGCGGGCGCCACCCGTGTCAGGAAAACGGGATTGCGGAAGAGGATGAGAGGCGAAGGCCAGACCGACAGCTTCAGGTAGCCGAGGACGGCGCGGGCTTCGGTGAGGGCGTAGACCCACCAGGGGATGCCTGTGCCGAAGCCGACGTCCCGCTGGCCGATGCCGCGCATGAGCCAGGCGAGCGGAAGCCAGGTTCCCATCAGCGCGAGGTGCAGCCGCCAGCGCCGGCGGAAGGCTTCGCGGAAAGAGCCCGACAGGAACGCGC
>JBOHXF010000232.1:0-2778 GCA_050737455.1 Opitutaceae bacterium
GCCTCGAGCAAACCGTCGATCGTGAATGGCTTGGCGATGAGGCGGCGGCCCTGCGCCTGCAACCGCTCGGGAGCGAGGTCCGGCCTCTGCGCGTGACCCGTCATATAAACGACGATCAGGTCCTTGCGCTGCGCACTGAGACGGTTGGCCAAGTCCACGCCCGAAAGGTCACCCGGCATCACCACGTCGGTCAGGAGGACGTCGATCGTCGGCCCGTGCTCCCGCCAGAGCGCCAGCGCGGCGGCCGGCGATTCCGCCGTGAGCACCTGGTAGCGCCGGCGGGAAAGCACGCTGGCGACGAGCCCGAGCACGCTGGGGTCGTCGTCGACGACCAGCACCGTGGACGGCGCCTTCGCGCGGGGCGCTTCCGCGTTCATGTGCGCGTCGCGGCGATGCCCTCGAACCGGATGCGCGACGGACGTGGAGCCATAGGCGAGGAAGGAAGTCAATCGGAGCCCGGGGTAGGGTCAATCCCTACTTAGCGCCGTTCAGGTCTGAACCCTTCCCTTGACTTAGCTAACTGCTTAGCTAAGTCATACCCCATGCCCGCCGCCCTCAAACATCAACCCGTCAAGCCTGCCCGCCGCGGCGTTCGCAAATCGCGCGCCGCCTCCTCGCCGCCCCTCCCGTCCGTCGTCAACGTCCACGAGGCCAAGACCCAGCTTTCGCGTCTCCTCGCCCGAGTTGCGGCTGGTGAGGAAATCATCATCGCCCGCGCCGGCCAGCCCTTCGCCCGTCTCGTCCCGCTCGCGGCCACGGCTCCGCTCCGCCCACGGGTGCCCGGCCGGTTTAAAGGTATGTTCGGTCCTCTCACGGAAGCTGAGGCCATGGCGCCGCTCCCGCCTGAGTTCTCCGGCTTGATACCCAGCTCCACCGAGCCACTTTCCCAACCGTGAATTTACTCCTCGATACCCATGCCGTGCTCTGGTGGCTTGAGGCTCATACGCGCCTCAGTCCCCAGGCCCGCGGCGCGATCAGCGATCCCGCCAACCGCTGCTGTGTCAGCGCCGTATCGGTTTTCGAAATGGAGACCAAGCACCGCCTCGGCAAGCTGACCCTGCCGGGTCCGCTTCAAGTCGGCTGGGACGCCATCCTCTCCGCCGAAAAATGGGAGGCCTTGTCCGTCTCGCTTTCCCACGCCCGGCACGCCGGCCTTTTACCAGGCTCCCATGCCGATCCCTTCGACCGCCTCCTCGCAGCCCAAGCCGAAATCGACGGCCTCACCCTCGTCACCTGCGATCCGGCTTTCGTTGCCTTTGGCATCCGCACCTTGTGGTAACCGGCCCGGCTCACGCCCCCCGGGCAAACCCGTCCGAGCCGATCCCGCTTGCGGCGCTCACCACAGCAGCCTCCGATTTCGGGATCATTACACTGGGAGCATTCCCGAAGTTCCCGAACGGCACATTGGCCGATCGTCTGTGATTTCTGAGAATCCTTCGAAGCGGTCCTTGCATCAAGAAACCGGAAGCGGCCATTCGCCGTCAGACGGCGCATGCGTCCGTTCCGGTATGGCGCGGGTTCAACCGCCCGAGCGTAGGCGCTTCCAGCGTTCGAGCCGTTCCGCGATTGCCGCTTCCGCGCCGGCCGTCCGCGGCGTATACAGCGCGAGCGGGTCGGACAAGTAGGCCTGCCCCGATATCGCCTCCGGAAAGTCGTGGGCGTACTGGTAGCCCTTCCCGTGTCCCAGCCGTTTGCCGGCCTGACCTCCCTTGTCCCGCAGATAGACCGGCACGGACTGCACCGGGCGCTCGCGGAGGGCCCGGTGCGCCTCCCCCAGGGCCAGAGTGGTGGAATTGCTCTTGGGCGCCGTGGCGATGTACAGCGTTGCATGGGCCAGCGTCAGCTCGGCCTCGGGCAGGCCGACGAAATCCACCGCATGGTGCGCCGCCACGGCGAGCGGCAGGGCCTGCGGATCGGCGAGGCCCACATCCTCGCTCGCCAGGATGACCAGCCGCCGCGCGACGAAGCGGGGATCCTCCCCGCCCTCCAGCATCTTCGCGAGCCAGTACATCGCGGCGTCCGGATCGCCGCCGCGGCAGCTTTTGATGAAGGCGGAAATGGTATCGTAGTGCTCATCCTCGTCCGCGTCGTAGCGGATGCGGCGCTCGCGGGCGAAGACTTCGAGCTCGGCGCGCCCGAGCGCGGCCCCCTCGGGCAGGCCGAGCGCGATCACTTCGAGGGCGTTCAAGGCGCGCCGCAGATCGCCATCGCAGAGGACGGCAAGCTCCTCCAGGACGCCGGGCACCGCGGTGTTGCGCCTGGCGCCGAGCCCGCGTTCGGCGTCGGCCAAGGCGGCCTCGAGGACGCCAGCGATGGCCTCCGGCGCGAGCGGTTCAAGACGGAAAAGATGGCTTCGCGACAAGAGCGGCGCGATCACGTAAAAGCCCGGATTGTGGGTCGTGGCGCCGATCAGCCGGACGTTCCCCTCCTCGACGTCCGGAAGCAGCAGATCCTGCTGCGCCTTGTTGAAGCGGTGCAATTCGTCGATTAAAAGGATCGTGCGGTCCTCGGGCCGGCGCCTCGCGAGTCCGAGAATCTCGCGCAGTTCGGCCACGTTCGACATCACCGCGTTCACCCGGACGAAGCGGCTCCCCGTCTCCCGTGCGATCGCCTCGGCGAGGCTCGTCTTGCCCGTGCCGGGCGGCCCGTAGAAGATGAGCGAACCGAAGCGGTTCTGGGCCACGAGGCGCGGCAGGAGGCTGCCCTCGCGCAGCAGGTGCTCCTGCCCGACGAGCTCCGCTAGGCGCCGAGGGCGCATGCGCGCGGCAAGCGGGGCGG
>JBOHXF010000233.1:0-4653 GCA_050737455.1 Opitutaceae bacterium
TCAAGCGCGCCACCTTCGGCTTGGATGAGAAGCGGCTGGCGGCGCGGCTCGACCGCTTTCTCGACGGCCATCAGGACGTCTTCCTCGCCGGCCCCCAGGAGAGGCTGTGGGGTGAGGCGCAAGCCATCTGGCCGGACGGCAATCCCTGGCTGGAGGCCAAGGCGCAGGGGGCGCCCGCCGCGCGGGCCCTGAGCGAATGGCTCGCGAGGGCGGAGCTGACGGACAAATCCCGGCGGCGATGGGAGGATTTCCTCGCCGCCGCGCAGTCATGGCTGCCGGGCGCGACCATGCCCCGGCCGCTTGAATACGTCCTCGAAAAGGCGCTGGAGCGGATCCCCGAACTCCAGGAGGGCCGCTCCCCGCTCCAATTCGACCACGGGGCGCAGAATCTGGATCCGTCCGCGGCCCGCGCGCTCGCGCAGCTCGTGTGTTCGCTCGCCGCGGCCGAGCTTGCGTGCCGGCTCTCGGCCACGCAGGGCGTCCACGCGGTCCTGCGCGGCTACGAAGCGCTCTATCATGACGCGGTGCGCCGTGGCGGCCGGCTCACGTTTTCGGACGTTCAACGGCTCCTCGAGCCTGTGCGGCTTTTCTCGGGCGGAGACGACCGCATGGGCGCAGGCCGGCTTTCCATCGACTACCGGCTCGACGGCGAAATCGATCACTGGCTGCTGGACGAGTTCCAGGACACGAGTTTCGGGCAGTGGAGCATCCTGCGCAATCTCGTGGATGAAGTCGTGCAGGACACTTCCGGCGAACGGACGTTCTTCTGCGTGGGCGATGTCAAGCAGGCCATCTACGTCTGGCGGGAGGGCGATCCCCGGCTCTTCGCGGAAATCTTCCGCCATTACAATGCCGCCGTGCCTGGGACCATCGCGGACGAGCACTTGGACCGGTCCTGGAGATCCGGCCCGCCGGTCATCGGGCTCGTGAATGGGATTTTCGGAGCTGCGCCGGTGCTGGCCCGGCTCTTTCCGGGCGCCGCCGGCCGGGATTGGAACGCGGAGTGGAGGGCCCACGAGACCGCGGTGCCGGAGCGCGGCGGCCAGGCCGCCCTGCTGTTTGCGCAGGACCGGGAGGATCGCTTGCGGATCGCGCTCGACCTGCTCCAGGAGATCGCGCCGGTGCGGCGCGGCCTGAGTTGCGCGGTCCTGGTCCAGGACAATGCCACGGCGACCGAACTCGCGGATTTTCTACGCGCGCAGGGCGGGCTGCCCGCTGTGACCGAGTCCGACCAGCACGTTTGCGCCGACAACCCCCTGGGCGTGGCGCTGCTCGCCCTCGTGCAGGCGGCCGCCCATCCGGGTGACAGCCTGGCCTGGCAGCACGTGCGAATGAGCCCGCTGGGGGCGATCCTGGCGGGCGAAAGTGTCGACCAGCCGGACGCGCTGGCCTTGCGCGTTCTGCGGGAGGTTCACGAAGAGGGCTTCGGCCGCGCCCTGGAGCGATGGGTGGCGCTGCTGGATCCGAGCCTGTCCCGGGAGGATAGGTTCAGCCGGGCCCGGGCTCGCCAGTTCGTGGCGGCGGCGAAGGACTTCGACGCGACCTCCGGACCCGATCCCGACGAATTCGTGGAATTCATGAAAGCCTACGCGGTGCGCGAGCCGCAGGGATCGGCCGTCATCCGCGTGATGACCGTGCACAAGGCGAAGGGGCTGGATTTCGACCTCGTGGTGCTGCCGGATCTCCAGGGCAACACGCTGCTGCGGGCTCGGGCGGGCCTGGCCGTCCGGAAGGCGGCGGATCGGTCGGTCGATTGGATCCTCGACCTTCCCCCGAAGCTCTTTAGCGAGAACGATCCGGTCCTTCGAGCCTATCTGCGGGACGCGGAGGCCGCCGCGTGCTACGAGAAACTTTCGCTCCTTTATGTGGCGGTCACGCGCGCCCGGCGCGGACTGTACCTGATCGTCGAGCCGCCGGCGAAATCGTCCGTATCGGCCAACTTCCCGCGCCTCCTGGTCGAGACGCTCGGCGGCGAACCCGGGCCGATCCGGATCGGCTCGACGATGCTCTCCGGCCCGTGGATGAGCGGGGATCCCGAGTGGCACTTGGCGGCGGAGCCGTCGGCGTCGGTGCTCCAGGCCGCTTCGAACTTGGAGCCGATCGGCGCCGGCCGCGGCTGGGGCCCTCGCCGGCCGCCGAGCCGGAGGCCGACGGACGGCGCGGCGCCCGGGGCTAATCCGGCCCGGCTGTTCAGCCCGACGCGTTCGAGAGAAACCGGGTTCGGTGCCGAGATCCACGCGCTGCTTGCCCAAATCGAATGGGCGGAGGCGGAGGAGCGGGAGAAGCGCGTCCGGGAATGGTCCGCGGGCGGCCCCGCCGAAAAGGAAGCGGCCGCCTGCCTGGCGGCCGAGGCCCTGCGATCGATCTGGGAGCGGCCAGGAAATGCGGAACTGTGGCGGGAACGGGCCTTCGAGGCGGTGATCGGCGGAGCGTGGGTGAGCGGGGTCTTCGACCGGGTCGTCGTGATCCGGAAAGCGGACGGGCAGCCGGAGCGGGCCGACCTTTACGATTTCAAGACCGACCGGGTCGACGCCGGAGCGGAACCGGCTGCCGCGGCGGAACGGCACGTGGGCCAGCTCGCGTGGTATCGCCGGGCGGTTCGCGCCCTGACCGGGCTGCCGGAATCGGCGATCGGCTGCGAGGTGGTGTTTACACGGACAGCCCGGCGCGTCCCTGTGTGAGAGACGGGCACCTTAAATAGGGCTTTACAGGGTCACGGGGGCGGGGCACGGTCAATTTTTCCGAACCTCCTCGATCCATCACATGGGAAATCTGAAAAAGAAGCGCCGACTGAAGATGAACAAGCACAAGCGCCGCAAGCGCTTGAAATCGAATCGCCACAAGAAGCGCACTTGGCAGAAGTGAACGGTCGGTCCGCAGTCGTTCCGTCCCCGTGAGGAGTCAGCCTCCCCTTTGCAAAGCCCACCGAGCGATCGGTGGGCTTTTTGCTGTAGGCCCAGAGCGACCCGCCCTTCCGAGAATGAAAGAGGTTCTCCCAGCTTGATCAGGGCGAATGCCGAGCGCCTGCGCCGTCTTCTTCACGGCCTGCAGACCGCGGTCCGCGATGCGCTTATCGCCGCCCGCGCCCATTCGCGGACGTCGTCGCGCTTCTCCGAAGTTGCGGTCATCACGCCGGCCGACACCATCTACCGGATCGACCGGACCGCGGAAGCGGCCGTCCGCGACTGGTTCGAGCGCCGGTGGCCGCGCGGTTGGCCGGTCGAGTTGGTGATGGAAGGGCTTGAGGACCGGCCGGCCGTGTACCCGCGTGGGACGCCGCTCGATCGCACGATCGTGAAATGCATCGTCGACCCCATCGACGGGACGCGCGGGCTCATGTACGACAAACGGTCGGCGTGGGTGCTGACGGCGTTTGCGCCCCAGCGCGGCGCGAGAACCGAGCTTCGGGACCTCTTCGTCGCCGCGATGACCGAACTCCCCACGAGCCGGCAGACCTTCTCCGAACAATGGAGCGCGATTCGCGGCCGGGGCCGGAGGGGCGTGAGCGGCAAACTGATGGACCTGCGGACCGGCCGGACTGTCGCGATTCGTCCGACGCCGTCTGCCGCCCGGGATTGCCGGCACGGTTTCGCCTCGCTGGTCAAATTTTTCCCGGAGGGCAGGGCGCTAACGGCCCGGATCGAGGAGGATCTCTGGCGGGAATTGGCGCCGCCCGAATCGAACGGTTCGCCGATCGTGTTCGATGACCAATACCTGACGACGGGCGGCCAGATTCGCGAACTGCTCGTGGGCCATGACCGGATGGTCGGCGATGTCCGGCCGCTCGTTTTCAGGAGGCTCGGCCTCGGCACCACGCTCGCCTGCCATCCGTACGATCTGTGCGCGGCGCTCGTGCTGACCGAGGCGGGGGGAGTGGTGGAGGATCCGGAGGGCGGCCCCGTGCGAGCGCCACTCGACACCACCTCGTCGGTGGCCTGGATCGGCTACGCCAATGCCCGGCTCGCGCGGGCCGTCCGCCCGGCCCTGCGCCGGGTGCTCCGCAGGCATTTGTATGCGATTTAGAACTACATGTTTCCGGGCGGGAATGTAGATGTAATAGGTTGCTCTGCAACGGCGTGCAACTTGCCATGAAAATCGTTCAGAAAAGACTTGAACCAGCCGAGGGCTGCGGCATGTTCCGCTCCCCTTCCTGATGCAGACCCGCCGGCGAGCCGGTGAGTGGTGCGAGGGAAGCCGGCAGACGGATCGTTCTTTCGCAGCGCTTTTCTTTTCCGGAGTTTTTCCGAGAATCTCCTGGAAAAGCATTGACGGTTCCGAAAGGGAAGTTCCTGCTGGACCCCTTTCCCCGAAAGGGGAGCTCTTTGAAATTTACTTTGTGCGATTGATTGGGACCCCCAATCAAAAACTTAAATAAGTTCAGTAGTTCAAAAGAATCACTAGGTTCTTGCTACTCTGAAGATTAAACAATCTTCTTCGGAGAGTTTGATCCTGGCTCAGAATGAACGCTGGCGGCGTGGTTAAGACATGCAAGTCGAACGGAACTTCTTGAAGCGCAAGCAGATAGAAGTTCAGTGGCGAACGGGTGCGTAACACGTGAACAATCTACCTCCAAGCGGGGGATAGCTCGCCGAAAGGCGAATTAATACCGCATGTGGTCGGAGCTCGCATGAGCTCCGCACTAAAGTCAGGGAC
>JBOHXF010000234.1:0-3548 GCA_050737455.1 Opitutaceae bacterium
GGGCGAGGAGATGCGCTCGGTGTACGATGGATTCAACCACGGCGACCGGACCCGGATCGAGCTGCCCGCGCCGCAGAAGCGGCTGCTGGAGGCCGTCCAAGCGACGGGTCGGCCGGTCGTTTTCGTCCTGATGAGCGGCAGCGCGGTGGCGATCCCCTGGGCGGAAGCGCATGTCGCGGCAATCGTTGAGGCATGGTACCCCGGCGAGGCGGGCGGGACCGCGGTGGCGGACGTGCTGCTCGGCAAGACCAACCCCTCCGGGAGGCTCCCGGTTACGTTTTACCGAAGCACGTCCGACCTGCCCGCCTTCGCCGATTATCGGATGGAGGGCCGAACCTATCGGTATTTTCGGGGGCCGGTGCTCTATCCCTTCGGATACGGACTGAGTTACACCCGTTACCGGTACGACCATTTCGCGGTGTGGTCCGCGTTCCCCGCGGAAGGCACGCGCCGGCGATACTCGCGAGGGGGCGCATGGGCCACGCGCCGGGGCGATCCGCGGGGCAAGTGGGCCGGCACGGAAGTTCTGGCGTTCGCGTCGGTCAAGGTCACCAACACCGGGTCCCGGGCGGGGGACGAGGTTGTGCAGCTCTACGCCTGCGAGCCGGACGGTCCGATGAAGCGGGACCAGGAATCGCTTTGCGGCTTCCGGCGGGTCAGCCTCGCGCCCGGCGAGACAAAGGACGTGCGCTTCGCCGTGACCCGCTTCGCACTGCGCCGCTGGGACGCGCGGCATGGGGCCTACGTCGTGCCCTCCGGCGCCTGGACCTTCAGGGTGGGGGCCTCATCGGCCGACATCCGCTCGTCGGCCGGGCTGGACCTTAACTGATCAGCGGCGGGGGCGGAAACCTCGGCCCCCGCCCCGGCCGCCGTGGCCGGACCCGCTTCTGCGGCCCTGCTCCGGCTGCGGCGGGCGCGCCAGGACCGGCCGGTAGGGGAAATGGGCCAGCCGCAGTTCGGGGATTTTCTGGCCGATGAATCGTTCGATCGAGCGGACGCTCGGCACGTCCTCGTGCGTCACGAGCGTGAAGGCATCGCCGACCGCTTGCGCCCGACCCGTCCGCCCGATGCGGTGAACGTAGTCCTCCGGGTTCTCGGGCACGTCATAATTGATGACGTGGGTCACTCCGGCCACGTCGATGCCGCGGGCGGCGATGTCTGTCGCGACCATCACTTCGTATTTGCCGCTCTTGAAGCCGGCGAGGGCCTCCAGCCGCTGGTTCTGGGAGCGATTGGCGTGAAGCACGGCGACCGCGTGGTTGGCGGCCTTGAGCTTGCGGGCGATCTTGTCGGCGCCGTGCTTGGTGCGCGAAAAGACGAGGACGCTGTCGAAGCCGTTCTGGGCGAGGAGGGCCTGGAGTAGGTCGAACTTCTGGTCGAAGGCCACGGAGTAGAGCGCATGGTTCACCAAACGGCTGACGGACCGGCCGGCTCCCACTTCGACGCGCTCGGGGTTGCGCAGGGCGAAGGCGGCGACAGACTGGATTTCCGGCGGCACCGTGGCCGAGAAAAACAGGGTCTGCCGCTGCTTTGGACAACGGGCGATGATCTGTTTCACGACGGGCAGGAAGCCCATGTCGAGCATGCGGTCGACCTCGTCGAGCACCAGGATGGAGATCGATCCGAGGTCGATCGTCCGGTCTCCGAGGTAGTCCATGAGCCGGCCGGGGGTGGCGGCGACAACGTCCACGCCCCGCGCGAGCTCCTGGCGTTGGCGGCCGTAGCCCACGCCGCCGAACACAGCGAGTGTGCGGACGTCGGTGAATCTCGCGAAATCGTGGAACGCCGTTTCCACCTGCGCGGCCAGTTCGCGGGTAGGCTCGAGGACGAGCACGCGCGGCTGGCGGGAGCGCGGGGCGGCGAGGATCCGGGAAAGGATCGGCAGCGCGAAGGCGGCGGTCTTGCCGGTGCCCGTCTGGGCGGAGCCGATCAGATCGCGGCCGGCGAGCACGACCGGGATGGCTCGCAGTTGGATCGGGGTCGGGTCGGTGTAGCCGGCCGCCTGGACGCCGCGGAGCACGGGCTCCGCCAATTCGAGGGCTTTGAAGGACATAAAACGGGACAATCAACCGGATAAGTGCCTGGTTAGCCAGCCCGTAAGATTGCCTTTCCGGGGGCGGGCACCTTTCCTGGGGGCGTGCGCAAACGCTTCCTGGTCTTTATCGGCTCATGGATCGTCGCCACGCTGCTGTCCATTCGCTTTGTGGACCGCGCCGCCTCCACGTGGTCTCACGCCGTATTGCACGGGATGCCGGAATTCGATGCTTTGACGCATCTGGTCGATCCGCTGCAGGCCATGGCCGTGATCGGGCTGGCCGTCTCGGGCATCGCGGCCCTCATATGGGACTGGCGGCCGGGGAAAGGCGGGCTGACCCTGATCGCCGCCTGCCTTTCGGTCGTCATCGCAGTCATGCTGAAGGACCAGCTCAAGTACGCCTTCGGACGGACCTGGCCCGAGACTTGGATCGCACATAATCCTTCCTGGATCGCGAATGGCGCGTATGGATTCCATTTCTTCCACGGAGGAGAGGGGTGGGCTTCGTTCCCCTCCGGGCATATGACCCAGATTTCCTCGGTCACAGCGGTCCTGTGGTGGCGGATTCGCCGGCTTCGCTGGGTCTGGGCGACGCTTGCCCTCCTGGTCGCCATCGGCCTGTTCGGGGCCGATTATCACTTTGTCGGGGATATGGTGGCGGGCGCTTATCTCGGAGTCGCCACGGCGGCGGGGATCCTGGTGTTCGTGGAGCGAGCGGAGGCTCCGAATCGAGGGGTGGTAGCGGATCGCTGAGGCCGGCACCGTCTGGTTGCCGCCTTCGCCGAGTTGTCGGCAGCTTTGAACGCGTTTGCACGCCTTTGGGAATGGACCGATGTGCCGTGCGCCGACGGCCTTGCGAAAGCGTGCCGGGAATCGGAGCGCGTTTCGCCGCCCGCCGAAAGCGGGGAGGCTTGATCCATGGCCGCGCGGGATTGGCGGGGCTTGAAGCCCGGCCGGAAGGTGGACTTGCTCGTCCGTCATGGACGAGATCGAAAGGAAGCTCGAGGACCTCGGCTGGAAGCTGCCGGCGGCCCCCGCCCCCGCGGGCAGCTATGTGCCGTTCCGGATCGACTGGAAGACTCTGTATCTTTCCGGCGTGCTGAACATGAAGGACGGGGCGCTTACCCACGCCGGGCAGGTCGGCAGGGAGCAGACGGTGGAGTCCGGGTACGCGGCGGCCCAAGCCTGCGCCGTGAATACGCTCGCGAACGTCAAGTTCGCACTGGGCCGGCTTGAGCGCGTGCGGGAATTCCTGCTTGTGTCCGGTTTCGTCAATGGGATTGCCGGCTTCGACGGCAGCCCGCAGGTGATCGACGGCGCGAGCGACCTGTTCGTGAAGCTCTACGGCGAGCGGGGCAAGCACGCCCGCGTGGCCGTGGCCGCCGCCGGATTGCCGCGCAACGCCACGGTCGAGATTTCTGTGATCCTGCGTTTCGAGTAGCCCGTCCCCGTAGCAGGCTGTGGGCGGCGAGCGTCAGGTTCGGCACGCGAAGCGCTCCGGGCAGCGCGTCGC
>JBOHXF010000235.1:0-2129 GCA_050737455.1 Opitutaceae bacterium
GGAGGCTACGCCACCGATACCGGCGCGCGCGGGATCGTCAGCTGGCAGGACCGGCGAGTCAACTCCTACGGCGACAAGATGAGCGTCGACATCGAGGCCGCCCAGGTCACCAAGTACAGCCTGCAGAGCCGCTACATCATTCCGATCGGCGACCCGGCGGTCGAGAATCTGACTCTGGCCGGAACCGTGGAGCAGCGCCAGCTCGCGGACGTGGATGCGCGCACCATGACGATCGGCCCGAGCGTGACCCGCGTGACCGGGCGATGGCAGACCGTGTGGTTCGTGAACGCCGTGCACGCCACCGCCACCGTGCAGACGACCGCGCCAGGAACGCTGAGCGCCGGCGCCTGCACTCCGGGAAGCGCGCAGCCGGGACCGGCCTGCAGCGCCGATGTCACGATCGGCCTGCCGACCAGCGACATGCTGGTGCCTGGAGTGGATGTCGCCTCCGTGCCCAAGGGCTATCTCGGCGAGCCGATGTTCGAGCACGGGTTCTTCGCCGAGATCCGCGGCTCGCAGGGGGCTTTCGGCTCCAAGGCGGACTTCATCCAGATCCACGTGCAGCTCGAGCGCGTTTTCTCGCTCGCCCCCAAGTGGCATCTGCTGCTGCGCGATGAGCTCGGGGCCACCTTCGCCTCGCATTTCGAGGACGTGCCACCGGTGATGCGCTTCTTCGCGGGCGGCGAGGACAGCGTCCGCGGCTTCGCCTACAACGATCTGTCGCCGACGCAGCAATACTGCCTTCCGGACCACCAGGTGTGCGATCTCGCCAAGGCCGGTGGCAAGGACGTGATCACGGGAACCGTGGAAATCGATCGCGATCTGCCGAGGAACTTCGGCGTCGCCGCGTTCTTCGACTACGGCAACGCCTTCGATCATCTTGGCGAGCAGTGCGGGCCCGAGGCGGATGTCAGCCCGCCGCGGCAGGAATGCCACGGGCTTCTGCAATACGGCGCCGGCCTCGGATTTCGCATCCGCCTGCCGGTCCTGACTCTCGGCGTCGACATCGGCGAGCCGCTGTCGCAGCCGGGGAGCCCCCGGCTCTACATCAACTTCTCTCCGAAGCTGTGAGAGCGCCGTGAGAAGGCAATAGTCGCCGATGCGCCGATTCCTGCTGCTCGCCACCGCCCTCTTCCTGCTGGTCGTGATCGGCCTGCCGTGCGCGGCGCTCTACTCCGTCTTCTACACCCAGAGCGGGCTCGAGTTCGTGGTGCGCCATCTGCCGCGCCGCTTCGGGCACGTCAGGGTCAGGATCGAAGATGTCCGCGGCACCATCGCGGGCGGCGCCAGCGCAGGTCTGGTGGAGATCGATCAGGAGCGCGTGCATCTGGTGATCCGCGACATCCACACCCGGGTGCTTCTGGAGCCGCTTCTCTGGCAGATCATCCGCACGCCGGACACGACGGTCGACAGCGTATATGTCGAGGTCAAGCGCCCGCCCAGGGAGAGGCCAGGCCCGCACCGCGCGCCGCAGTTCCTGCCACGCTGGCTGACCATCGACATCGGACAGGCGAGTGTCGGTAGGGCGGTGGTGGTGGTCCCGGACGGTACGCGGCTCACCGGCTCGGGAATCGCCGGCTCGGCGCTCCTTCGCCACCGGGACATCCGCTTCCAACGGGTGCGGCTGCAGATGGGCGAGGTGCAATTTGCCGCCACCGGCTCTCTGCATGCGAGCGATCCGCTGCGGCTGGCAGGGGCCGGGCGGATCACCTGGCGGCCGCGCGATCAGCCCGTCTGGAGGCTCACGGCCGATGCGGCAGGCGATCTCGACCAGCTCGCGATTCACGGCAAGATCCTCGCTCCTTTCCGGACCGAGCTCGATGGCGAGATGCTGGATCTCGGCCGACGTTGGCATTGGCAGGGCGAGGCCGTGGTCCGGGATTTCGACTTGCGCGCCTGGCATCTCACCGGGGCGCTCGGCGCGATCAGCGGCAAGCTCGCGCTGAGCGGCGCCGGCCGGGGGCTCACCGCCCGCGGCACGCTCGACCCCTCGGGGTTGAAGGCCGGCACATTCGATGTGCGGTTCGAGGGCGCCTATTCCGGCAGGGCCCTGATCGCGCACCGCATCGACATCACGCATGCGGCTTCCGGGGCGCGGACGACCGCGTCCGGAACGATCGGCATCGTCC
>JBOHXF010000236.1:0-7215 GCA_050737455.1 Opitutaceae bacterium
TGGAAGGCAGCGACCAACACCGCGGCTGGTTCCAATCCTCGCTTTGGACAAGCATGATCGCGCAAGGGGGGCGGGCGCCTTACCGGGCGGTGCTCACCCACGGCTTCATCGTGGACGAGGACCGCAGAAAGATTTCCAAGAGCTCGACCTATGAAAAACCGCAGACCAGCGAGGCGTATGTCTCGAGCCATGGGGGCGACGTGATCCGGCTGTGGATCGCCTCGCAGGATTTCCGCGACGACCTCCCGATCTCGGGCGAGATCCTCGCCCATGTCGGCGAGACGTACAAGCTCCTCCGCAACACCTTCCGCTACCAGCTCGCGAACCTGTTCGATTTCGACCCGGAGTCGGACGCGGTCCCGGTCCCGCAGCTCGACACCCTGGACCGCTGGGTCTTGCACCGGACGGCCGAGCTGGTCCGCGCCTGCGCGCAGGCCTACGACGCCTTCGAATTCCACCGGGTGTATCAGCTCTGCAATCACTTCTGCTCGGTCACGCTTTCGGCGACCTACCATGACATCCTGAAGGACCGGCTCTACACCCTGGCGACCCGCCATCCGCTGCGCCGCTCGTCCCAAACCGCGCTCCACCACGTCCTTCACTCACTCGCCCGGATCGTCGCGCCCGTCCTCGTTTTCACCGCCGACGAGGCCTGGAGCTACGCGGTCGCGAAACAGGACTTCACGGACGGTTCCGTCCACCTTCAGGATTGGCCCGAGCCCCCGGCGTCCTGGACCGATCCGGCCCTATCCGCGGAGGCCGACGCCCTCCTTCAGATCCGCGCGAAGGTCAACGAGGCGATCGAACCGCTCCGGGCCGCCGGCCGGCTCGGCAAGTCGCTCGACGCGACGGTCGCGATCTCCGGCGATCCGGCCTCCCCCGCGGCGCGTATCCTGGAGCGCCACCGCGATCTTTTAGCCGAACTTTTCATCGTTTCGCATGTCAGCCTACAGTTCGCGGCGGACCGTTCGGCCGCCGGCGGATCCCCTACGCTGGAGATTTCCGTGCGGCCGTCCGCCGAAAGCGGCGCCTGCCGGTGTGCGCGTTGCTGGCGCTGGGTGCCCGCCCTCGAATCGACGGACCGCGGCGAGGTCTGCCCCCGCTGCCGCGAAGCGCTCGCCGGGGCGTCCTGACGGTCCCCTCGGCGCTCCGCTTCCGACGCATCACGCTCTTTGCCTTTCCGATTCCTCCACCCCCCGAAACTCTCCCCATGGCCAAGAACAAAACAACCAGGAATTCCGCCAAAAAAGAAAAAGAAGCGGCGCCTCAAAAGCCGGCCTCCGCCGGCAAGGCGCGCTCCGGGCCCGCGTCCGCGCCGGGACCGGCCAAACCTTCAAGTTCCGTCACCATGGACAAACCTTCCAAGAAAACCGCCCTGCGCGAAAGCATCCTCGCCCGCAAATCGGCGTCCAAGCCGATCGCCTTCAGCCTGGACGAGGTGCGCGCGATCGCGAAGAACAACGAAACGAAGATCGCCGAGCTCAAGGACGCGGAAGGCGCCAAGGCCCCGCGGGGCCCGGCCAAGCCCAAGGCCGACGCCGCGCTCGAAAGGCCGGTCAAGCCCAACCATATCAAGGCCGCGTCCCTCGCGGACATTCTCGGCTTCAATCCGAAGCGGGCGAAACCCGCCCAGCAGGTGGCCGAGCAGGACGTCCCGGAGAAATTCCGGCGGTATTACCGGCTGCTCCTCGATTTGCGCTCGCAACTCACCGAAGGCATCGAGCGCCATTCCGAGGAGTCGTTGAAGCGCTCCGCCAAGGACGACGCCGGCGACCTGTCGGCGTACGGCCAGAACATGGCGGACGGCGGCATCAACACGTTCGATCGCGATTTCGTGCTCAGCCTGGTCTCCAACGAGCAGGAGGCGTTGTCCGAGATCGACGCCGCCATCAAGCGGATCCACGAAGGCACCTACGGCATCTGCGAAGTCACTCAGAAGCCCATCGCGAAGGAGCGCCTGCTCGCGGTGCCGTTCACCCGGTACTCGGCCGAGGCCCAGAAGGAAATCGAAAAAAACCGGTACCGGGGCCGCGCTCAGAACGGCGCCTTCGCGGAGCTGGGCGAGGATGGCGCCAAGCTGGTCGAGGATGAATCGGGAGGAGAGGAATAGCCGTCCGCCCGGGCGCCCCCGCTTGGCCCTGCTCGATTACGCAGCCACCCGCCCTCAGCGGCCTTCAGGCAAGGGAAGCCTCACCTTCTTGAGCTATCGCCGCTTCTGGACCATAGCCGTCCTGGTCCTCGCCTGCGATCAGGCGAGCAAGGGCTGGATCGCCACGCACCTGGCTTACCCAACCTTCGGGCCGGCCGATGGCGGAATCACCGTGATACCCGGGTTTTTCTATGTGATCCACGTCGGTAACACGGGGGCCGCCTGGAGCATGTTCACGGGACGCAGCGCAATCCTCGCGGTCCTCGCGGCCGCGGCGCTGGTCGCGATCTACCTCGGTCGCCGGGCCCTGGCCTTGCGCGAAAAGTGGAGCCAGCTCTGTTTCGGTCTGCTGTGCGGCGGCATCGCCGGCAATCTGGCTGACCGCCTGATCCACGGCCACGTGGTCGACTTCATCGACCTGCACTTCGGTTCCTTTCAATACCCGACGTTCAACGTGGCCGACTCGTCGATCTGCGTCGGCGTGGCGCTCTACCTCGCGCGCTCCCTGTTCCATCGGCCGCAGGCGCAGGCATAGCGCGACACGAGCGGAGATACCTGCGGTCGATCCACTACGCCTTCCCTTTTTTAGCGTCGGCGAGGCCGTTCACGCTCAACGCCTCGGCAATGTGCGCTTAGTTAGCTCAATCATCCGCAGGCTGCGGGCGGGAGGCGGTCCTCATTCGCGCGAGGTATCGGTCCACCAGCACCCCGGTGATGACGCGCTTCCAACCGTCCTCTGTCTTTTCGAAGATCAGCCCGAACGGACCCGTGCCCGGCCCCCCGATTTGAACGCGGTCGGCCCCAAGCGGCTTGCTCGTGGCGAGATCAAGAACTTGAGCGGCCGGGAACGGATGTTGCATGACCGCCGCGACCATCACGGTGGCGGCGAAATCGTCGAGAGACCGCCACCGAGCCCGTGCTCCCGCCGGAAGCGAATCGAAGAAGGCTTTGGCTTTCGCGCGCGCGTCCGAATCGAACAGCAGCAAAGGCGCGTTCATCCTATCGGCGGATGGCGCGCGCCGCAACTACGCCCGCCGGGTCGCCCCCGCGTCCCCGCTGGCCGAAGTCTTCGCCACCTTGCCAAGGGCGATCGACGTCCATGCAACCGACGAAATCGCGCCGTAGAAAACTCGACCTGTTCACATCGGGTCTAGGATCTCGCCTTGCCCGACACCGTCCGCACGTTCGGTTCCAGCCCGTGACGCAGGGCCGCGATGAAGCCGTTGCGAAGCAGGTTGCCGATGGTGCCCCAGATATTCACCGTTTCGGTCGCGGAGAATTTCCCATGGAAGGGAATGATCGTCGCGACCTGCTTGTGCCGCTTTGAGCGGATCAGCTTCGAGACGTCGGAGACCACGTCCTTCCAGAGCAGCTCGAGCGGCCGGTCCTTGTCGCGGCCCGTATTGAAATTCAGATCGGTGAGGATCGGTTTGACGTAGCCCCGGAACGTCCCGTTGTCCGCCGTGATCTCGGCATAAAGCTGGAGGTAGCCCCGGTTAAGATCGACTTTCGCGTGAGCCAGGAGCATGGGGTTCAGGGCGGGCAGCCAGACGTTCTGAAGCAGGAGGAAGAGCTGAAAGTGAGGCGCGGCCGCGAGCGGATCGATCCGGATGTCCACGCGCAGGTCTCCGTGCCCGATGGTGGTGCCGTGCGCCGCGATGACGGCCGGGTAAGGCTCCTTTGCATGGGAGGGCCGATTTCTCAGGCCCGTCGCCTCAAGATTCAGATGATCCACCTTCACATCGACGGCCGGGCGCTCGGTGTCGTCCACATAGTGCAGCGTGCTGTCGACGAAGCGGAGGTAGGTGATGTCGATTGGGAACAGGTCCTTCGCGGCGTCCCGCCACGGGCGCGCCGGCTTCGGCAGCTGTTTGGGCGCGGCTTTCGTCACGCCGAGACTCTGGTTCGCAACCGGATTGGGGGATTTCTTGAAGTTGAGGGCTCCGTCGGTGACGACGATGTCGCTCACGAGTTTCCCGTGAATGAGCTGCCCATAGTCGATCGTGAAGGTGATGTCCTTCGCCGATATGAACGGTTCGTTGCCGTGCGCGCCCCGCTTGAGAACCCGAAGATCATGCATGCTGTAGCCGCCGTGCCACACGTGCAGTCCGACGTCCTGCACGCTGCCCGTGAACCCCGGAATCTTCTGAAGCCGATGGTTGATCTGATTCTTGAGGACGTACGGCGCCGCCAGCCGGACGGCGATCAGCAGAACCACAACGACGGCGACGATTCGCTCGGTGGCTCTCAAATCACGTCTCAGCCAGCCCGCCATGCTGCAATCCAATGACCGGGGCGGATCGGGCGGGTTCCAGGGCGCGTCCCTGCTCGAGGACAAGTGATTGACGGAGACCGCGGATGGCAATGGGAAGCCAGCGTTGGCTACGCATGACGAATGCCGGCCGCAAAGATTGGGGTGAACCCGGGGTCATGTCCGGGAAGTTGCCCTTAGATGAAGCTGGGCGATCCGCCCTCTGCATTCGAATCGCCCTTTACTCGTCATGACCCTTTCGCCCCTCCGCTCTCTGGCTACTCTAGCCCTGACGGCGGAACCAGCGCGCCATCTGCCGCGAACCGAAGAACGGGTGCGCAAGGTACCCCGCGAAGCCACCGGTGAGTCCCACCCGCTTACCTTTCTGCCGTTACCCCAAAACTCCCGGCTCAGGCTGGGAGAATGATCGCATGGCAAACCACCCCGCGCTATTCACCGAAGCATCTGCAATAGGAGCCGTACCGGAAGCGGGCGGGCGCGGCCCTCCCGCTTCCCCGCGCGACTCCCTTGGCTTCTCCACGCATATTGCACACTTGCAACTCCTTTGCATCTGCCAGCCGAGCCGCCCGCGGTCATTCCGATGGGAGCGGGATTTCCGCCTCATCGCCCCACTCCACTCCACTCGGAGCGCGTCAACGCGGAGAGGGGCCCCGGAGGAGTGACATCGCATGACAGCTTCGCCCGCGGGGATGTGCCGCTTGGGTCATTGCGAACGTTGCGAGGGAAATCGCCGACCAAACGCCTTTTCGAAAATATCAAACTCGCCTAACGGATCTGGCGGACACAGCGACCCTCTGATCGTTAAAGGTTAAACTGAGCAGACGGTGGTTCCGGCGCGCTCCCTCTACTCCACGTTCGCCATCTGCTCGCGGACGCGCTCCAGCTCGTTCTTGAGCTCGATCACCTGGCGGGAGATGGCGAGGTCGTTGGCCTTGGCCCCCAGGGTGTGGGCTTCGCGGCCCAACTCCTGGAGGAGGAATTCGGCCTTGCGGCCGATTTCCCCGTCGGACACGAGCAGCGAGGCGAGTTGGTCAAGATGGCTGCGAAATCGGGTGATCTCCTCGCTGACATCGCAGCGGTCAGCGAACAGCGCGATTTCCTTCAGCACACGCTCGTCGTTCAGATCCAGCTCCAGGCCCGCCTCGCGCAGCCGTTTGTGCAGGAGATCCCGGTAGGCCGGCGCCACCTTGGGAGCCCGCTCGGCCACCGCCTCGATGGACCGGCGCAGGACGGCGAGCCGGGAAAGAAAATCGGCGAAGAGCGTCTCGCCTTCTTTCGCGCGCATCTGCGCGAATTCTCGCAGCGCGACGTCGAGACCTTCCAGCAGCGCCGGCCCGGCCGATTCGTGGCCCGGTGGCGCGACGGCCTGCCGGCGGGAACTCGCCACCGCCCACAGCAGATCGGCCGTGGGCTGAAAGGGAATGCGCTGCGCGGCCGCGAACCCCGCCAGCTTTTCGAGGATCGCCCGCACCTCGTCCGCGTTCCAATCGGCACCAGCGCCCTGCGCCTGCGCGGCCTCCACCTCGACGTGGATCTTCCCCCGCGAGGCGAACCGGCGCACCCGCTCGATGACCGCGGCCTCCAGGCTTTCCCAGCCTTCCGGCAGGGAAACAGTGACATCCAGCGAACGGCGGTTCACCGAGCTGACGCGGATCGCGACGGAACGGCCGCCCACCGTGGCCTCGCCGCGCCCGTAACCGGTCATGCTCCGCATGGGTCAGCCTTTCTCTCCCAGGAGCGCGGCCACCTGCTGCACGTCCTTGTCGCCCCGGCCGCTGAGGTTCACAAGCACGATCCGGTCGCGCGGCATCGCTTTGGCCCGCTTTACGGCCTCGACGAGTGCGTGCGTGCTCTCCAGCGCGGGAATGATCCCCTCCAGGCGGGAACAGAGTTGGAACATCTCCAGCACGTCGTCGTCCGTGGCGTAGGTGAATTCGATCCGGCCCCGGTCGCGATAAAAGGCGTGCTCGGGTCCGACCGCGGCGTAGTCGAGGCCCGCCGAAATCGAGTGGGTCGTCAGAATCTGACCCGAATCGTCCTGAAGGACGAAGGTCTTCGCCCCCTGGAGGACGCCGGGCCGCCCGCCCGCGAACCGCGCGGCGTGATCGCCAGGATGGATGCCCCGACCGCCCGCCTCCACTCCGACCAACTTGACGGCCGGCTCCTCCAGGAACTCGAAGAACAAGCCCATCGCGTTGCTGCCCCCGCCGACGCACGCCACCATCAGGTCCGGAAGCCGCCCCGCCCGCTCCAGCATCTGAGCGCGCGCCTCCTGCCCGATCACCCGGTGAAAATCCCGCACCATCATCGGATAGGGATGGGCTCCGTAAACCGTGCCGAGAATGTAATGGGTGTCGCGCACATGGGTCACCCAGTCCCGCATCGCCTCGCTGATCGCCTCCTTGAGCGTCCGCTGGCCGGCGTCCACTCCGCGGACCTGCGCGCCCATCAGGCGCATCCGAAAGACGTTGAGCGCCTGGCGCTCCATGTCGACCGTCCCCATGTACACCACGCACTCCAGACCGAATTTCGCGCAGACGGCGGCGGTCGCCACGCCGTGCTGCCCCGCGCCGGTCTCCGCGATGATCCGCCGCTTGCCCATCCGCCGGGCGAGGAGCGCCTGGCCGATCGCGTTGTTGATCTTGTGCGCCCCGGTGTGCAGCAGGTCCTCGCGCTTCAAATACAGCTTCCCGCCGCCCAGCGTCTCCGTCAGTCGCGCGGCGTAATAAAGCGGCGTGGGCCGTCCCGCATAGTTGTGCAGCAGGTAGGCAAGCTCGCTCGCAAACGCCGGATC
>JBOHXF010000237.1:0-4407 GCA_050737455.1 Opitutaceae bacterium
GACTGCGGTTGCGGCCGTGAACAGCGCCATGAATTCGACGACGAGCGCCACTTTCCGGAAGACGCCGTCCAGGGTCTCCAGGATCGCCGCCAGATCGATTGCAGTGACGCTGGGAAAGGCCCGAGCCACGGCGCCCTGGAGTTCGCCGGAGGCTGCCGGTCCGGAGGTCCGCACCGCGGCGGCGTAGAATTTGGGCGCGTTCTCGAGAACGCCCGCCGGGAACACCACGAAAAAGTTTGGCTCCAGCCGGCGCCAATCGACGCGGCGGATGCTGCCCACCTCGCTGTGGAGGATCACGCCTTGGACGTCCCAATCGACGCGCTCCCCGATGGAAAGCCGAAGATCCCGGGCCAGGCCTTCGTCCACGGAGATGGGAAACGGCGAGGTGCCGGGAGTGACGCGGCCGGTGAAGGTGCCCGCGATCACCCTTTCGGTGTCGATGAGGTGGTCCCGGTACGTGGAGCGGTACTCCCGCCGCAGGGCCCAGGCGGCCGCCCGCGAGTCCGGGTCACGGAGCAGGCCCTCGACGGGCCTCCCGTTCACCGCCGCGATTTTCATCGCGACCAGAGGAGCCTGCTCGCGCACGGGAGCGCCATGCTCCGCAAGAAACCGGTCGAGCGGCGCCACCTGTCCGTCCTGAATATCGAAAAACATCAGGTTCGGCCGGTTTCCGGCTCCGATGAAGCGCAATTCGCGCAGGAACGCGGTCCGCGTGAGAAACAGGGTGAGAAATAGAAACGTGCCAAGGCCGAGCGCCACGAGCAGCAGCACCGTCCTGTTCCGCGGCCTGTGCAGATTGGCGACGCCCTGGCGCACCGCCCACGGAAGCCCGGGCGGTGTCCACCGCCGGGCCGCGGCCGCGAGCAGCCGGGCTGCGGCCGCGAATGCGAGCAGCCCAAGGCCCAGCACGCCGGTGAAGCCGAGACCGATGGGAAGGCTCCGGGTCTGCCAGAGCGCGAACGCTGCCACGGCCGCCACGATGGCCGCCCCGAGCCAAAAGAGGGCGGGATCCGCGCCGTCCGGTCCCCCGACCGAGGCGCGAAGCGCCGCGAGCGGCGACACTCGGCGTACGCCGAGCAGCGGGAGCAGCGTGAACAGAAGGCAGATCAGAATGCCGGCCCCCATGCCGCGGGCGATCGCCCAGCCGGAGATCGCGAAGGAGAAGGCGAACGGCACGAGCCCGCGCGCGAGCGCCGGCGCCGCGGCCTGGAGGCCGATGCCGAGGGCGGCGCCGCCGATGGCGCCGGCGACGCCGATCGCGCAGCCCTGGACAAGATAGACGCCGAAGGCTTGCCGCCCGCTCGCGCCGAGGCAGCGGAGGATCGCCACCGTAGGGACCTTACGGCGGACGTGCATATGAACGGCGCTCGCCACGCCGATGGCTCCGAGCAGCAGCGCGATGAAGCCGGCAAGATTCAGGAAGCCGTCGACATTGGCGAACGCCCTCCCCAGTTCCCGGCGGCGGCCCGCCACCGTCTCGATCGACAGGTGATCGGCCGCGAAGCGGTCCCGCAAGCGGGCGGCGATGGTGCCGGCGTCGCTTCCCGGAGGCAGCTCGATGGCGAGCCGCCGCCGGACAAGCGGGCCGTCGGCGATGAATCCCGTCTTGGGAAGCGCCGCCGCCGCGATCAAGGCGCGCGGCTCGAGCTGCGTCACGACCAGAGATTGGCCTGCGGCTTTCCGCACGGCGCCGGCCACCCGGAACTCCCCGCGCCCGATCCGAACCTGCTCGCCGATCCGGAGATGAAACTCGGCGAACAGGGTGGCGTCCAGAAGAACGATCGGTTCGCCGGTTTGCTGCGCCGCGCGGAGGCGGGCCGCCGCGGCCACCGGCGTCGTGACGAGCCCGCCGTAGAACGGAAAATCTCCGGTCTCGGCGCGCACCTGGACGAGCCGCGTTCGGCGTCCGGGCGGCGGGAACACCATCATCGACGGGAACACCGTTTCTTCCGCCACTTCACCGCCGAGCCGGCGAACTTCGGCCAGGACCGGCCTCGCAAAAGGCGCATGCGAGGTGAGGACGATATCCGCGCCCAGAAGCGCCTTGGAGTCGTCCCGGATCGCCCGCTTCATGCTGACGCTGAAGGAGTCGAGCGCCACCAGGGCGGCGATGCCGAAAACGATGCACGCCGAGAACGCAAGGAGGCGACGGCGCGACGCCTTCGAATCGCGCCAGGCCATGTGCAGGACGAAGCGCATGGGTGCAAAACGCAGACCGTACCCGGGCGCGTGAGGGTTGCGCAAGCGCGGTCCGTGTGTTGCTTGGTCGCGAAGCATGCCCGGTTTGCGCCTGTTCGTTTTCATCCTGCTCGCCGCCCTCTACGCCCCGCGGATCGCCCCGGCCGCGGAGCGAAGGACGCTGCTGTTCCTGGGCGACAGCCTCACTTCAGGCTACGGGCTCGACGATCCGGCCGCCCAATCCTACCCGGCGCTGATCCGGGCGAAAATCGAGGCCGAAGGGCTGCCATGGAGGGTCGTGAATGCCGGCGTGAGCGGAGACACCTCCGCGGACGGACTCGCCCGGCTTGGCTGGGTGCTTCGCCAGCGGGTCGACCTCATGGTTCTCGCGCTCGGCGGGAACGACGGGCTGCGCGGGATCGATCCCGGGGTCACCCGGCGCAATCTCGAAGCCATCGTCGACCGGGTGAGGGCCCGCTATCCCCAGGCGACGATCGTCCTCGCCGGCATGCGCATGCCGCCCGAATACGGCGGGGAGTACGACGCCCGCTATGCGCGTGCGTTCACGACCGTCGCGCGGGAAAAACATGTTCCCCTGATCCCCTTTCTCCTGCAGGGCGTGGGCGGCCATCCCGACCTGAATCAGGCGGACGGGATCCACCCGAATGCGCGGGGGGCCGCGATCGTAGCCGAGACCGTCTGGCGCGCGATTCGCGCCATTCTGAAATCGAAGCCGGCCGGTTCAAGCAGCTCGGCCCGTGACCGAGCTGCGCCTTTTGCGGCCGTAGGCGCGATGTTCCGACGCTGTCGGCGGGGTCATGAGGATGCGGCCGAAGCGGTCCGGCTCAATCTTGTGAGGCAGTTTCCGCAGCTCCGGACCCGCGCAGATCTCTTCCCAGGTCATTCGCGTTGTCATTGGTTTTTGCCATCACCGGGATAATGGCAAAGTAGGGAAATCGAATGGGCCGTTGCCTGGGTCGGCTCAAGAATCCCCGCATTCCTGGTGTGGGCGAGAGACGTCCGAGCTAATAGGCATCATTCGGATTTCTGTAGTGATTTCCGACAGTCGTTAGCCCACGGAGGTTTATTATTTATAATGTTAAGGATAAATAGCTTAGGAATATATTTCAGGCGCATTTCATCAAACGCGCCGCTAAAAGTGTCGGAACTCCAGACAGTTATCCATCTGAGCCGCAGCAGCATCACGATGATCAGCGCATATTGTCAGGATTTGTAACCCGCTTGAAATAAGGGCCTGGCCATACGTTTTTTGGTTCGAATCTGGGCGCATTTATCCGTCATCGGCATGACGAATGCTTGTGCGCCATTTCGATTCAATTTTCCGCCCCGATTTAATTTAATTTATGAAATCTTCCCGCCATGCCCCCCGCGAGTCCCGCGATCTTCGCATAAGGAGGAACAGCCTCTGCATTGTGCTGCTCCTCTCGTTCTCAACCCTGGGGGTTTATGCTCAGACGAGCTGGAACACCACCACAGGCTCCTTCGACACGGCGGGAAACTGGACTTCGGGCGTGCCCAATTCCACCACCAGCGCCCTCATCACCAACGGCACGTCCCTGAATCCATCGGTCGTCGATCTCGGTCCGAATTCGAGCGATTCGGTATTGGACCTCACACTGGATCAATTCGATGCATTGAATGTGGAGAACAACTCTCAGCTCAACATCTACGGGGCATCGATCTCGAATGCAGGGACCATTACGCTCGCGCCGGCCGCCAACAACAGCACCCTGCAGTTTTATGCGAATACGACCTTGTCGGGTGGCGGCTCCGTTGTCATTTCCGGGAATTCCGTGGTCAACGAAAGCGGATCACAGACCCTGACCAACGCCGACAATACGATCGAAGGCTCGGGTCAGGTCGGGTCCAACGGCCTCAAGGTGACCAATGAAAGCGCGGGGACCATCACGGCCAACGTGGGCGGCACGACCCTGTCCCTGAATGGCGGCGGCCTGGTCACAAACTCCGGGATGCTGGAAGCCCAGAATGGCGGCAACCTGAGCGTGACGAACAGCGTCGCCAACGCGGGCGGAACCATCCTGTCCACGGGCGCGGGTTCGACCGTCGAATTCTCGGGGACTACGATCACGGGAGGAACGCTGAACACGGCATCGGGAGGCGTTTTGGGGACTGGCGCAGGCACGAGCGTGACGCTGGACGGCAGCACCGTCGCCGGAGCCCTGACGAATGCGGGGACCTATCTGACGG
>JBOHXF010000238.1:0-1790 GCA_050737455.1 Opitutaceae bacterium
GAACAGGTTGTCAGCTACCGGATCCCCAAGGAGCCGGACGACGCGGCCTCCGCGATGCCGCCCGGCGCGGCGCCCATGGCCGGCGGGGGCCCGATGAGCGGGCCGGTGCCGACGGCCTCCGGACCGGGCTTGGTCTGGACCGCCCCGGCCGCCTGGAAGGCGTATCCGCCCCAGCCCGAGCGCAAGGCCAACTACCGCGTGGGTTCGGACGGCGCGGGCGAACTTTCGATCACCGCCTTTCCCGGGAGCGTCGGCGGCGAACTGGCCAACGTCAACCGCTGGCGCGGCCAGGCGGGCCTGCCGCCGGTGGCCGACGGGGGGCTCGCCTCCGCCGTCACGCGGATCGAGGCGGACGGGCTCCGGATCACCGTGGTCGACGCCGACGGCCCGGATTCCCATCTGCTCGGAGCGATCGTGCCCCTCGGCGACAGCACCTGGTTCTTCAAGCTGACCGGCCCGTCCGCCCTCGTCGCCCGCGAAAAGGCCGCGTTCCTCGATTTTCTCAAAACGGTGCAGCCGGCCGTTTCGTCCTGAGCCGATGAGTCCTCCCCAGCCTCGCGGGGCGCCGCAGCCCAGCCTTCTCCACGCGTTCCGGGATTTTTTCGCGTCCCTGCGCCTCACGGTCGTCCTGCTCGCCCTCGGGATCATCCTCGTATTCTGGGCCACCCTCTCCCAGGCGGACCTCGGCGTCTGGGGCGTCCAGCAGAAATTCTTCCACAGCCTGTTTGTTCTTCAGGCGATCCCGGGCACCCGGCTTCTGCTGCCGATCTTCCCCGGCGGATACCTGCTCGGCGGCTTTCTCCTGGCGAACCTCCTCACGGCGCATTACTGCCGGTTCCGCTGGACCTGGCGCAAGTCGGGGATCTGGCTCACGCACGCGGGCCTCATCCTCCTCATCGTCGGGGAATTCGCGAGCGGCCTGACGCAGCACGACTACGACATGACGCTGAGCGACGGCCAGACCCGCAATTACGCCGAGAGCCAGCGCGGGAACGAGCTCGCGATCATCGATGAGACCGATCCGAAGACCGATACCGTCGTCTCCATTCCCGAGAGTGCGATCGCCGCGGGCGATCCCATCCAGAGTCCGCTGCTGCCCTTCCGCGTCGTGACCCGGGCGTACTTTCCCAACGTGGACGTCGCGATGCGCAACCAGCTCCCCGAGGGGATGCCAGACCCCGCCACCGCGGGCATCGGCACGCAGATCGGCCTGGTTCCCCAGCCCACGACCTCCAAGGAAAACGAGCGCAACCTTCCGGGCGCCTACGTGGAGCTGGACGCCCCCGAAGGCTCGCTCGGCACCTTTCTCGTCTCCTCCCTGCTTCCCTTGAGCGGCGCGCCCTTCCTGGAGCAGCCCCAGCGCTTCACCTACGCCGGACACCGCTGGGAGATCGTCATGCGCATCAAGCGCCGATACCTTCCCTTCTCGGTCACCCTGCTCAAGTTCAGCCATGACATCTATCCGGGCACGACCATCGCCCGGAACTTCTCCAGCCGCATCCGGCTGACCAAGCCCGACGGGAGCCTGAACCGGGAGGTGCTCATCTACATGAACAATCCCCTGCGCTACGACGGCCTCACGTTCTACCAGGCCAGCTTCGCCAACCAGGACCGGACGTCGATCCTGGAGGTCGTGCGCAACCCGAGCTGGCGGCTCCCCTACATCGCCTGCGCGATGATCGCGCTCGGCCTCGTCATCCAATTCGGCCTGCACCTCGCCGGCTTCGCGCGGCGCCGCCGCGCCGCCGCGCTCAAGCCCGCCGCCGCATGAACCCTCGTCGCCCGGAAGC
>JBOHXF010000239.1:0-9513 GCA_050737455.1 Opitutaceae bacterium
CGCCAGGGCGGCCTGCGTTTGGACAAACCCCGCATCCGACGGCACCAGGTCGCCCTCGCGGTCGAGGCGCTCTCCCGCCAGGGTTTGCGCCAACTGGAGGAGCCAGCGCGGTACGCCCGCGCGCGCATAGCGGGGAGGCAACGGCCAGACGGAAGCCCGTCCGTCCCCGCCGACCAAAGCGACGTCCGTGCCCGCCCGATCGTGACTCATATGATCGATGGGGTCGGTTCCCGCCGGATATGGCTCCATCGCCGGCAGGCCCGACCGGGCGTCCCAGAGACAGACCTCACGGGCCGTCGCCGCGGCGATCGTATCGGAATCGACAAAGGCCAGCGCGTCCGAGAGCCTGCCGGGCGCCGCCGCGGCGATCATCGCGTCGGGACACGCGAGCGCCGGATAGAGCGGTTTTCCCGTCGCTGTCGAAACCACGTCCACCGTGCCATCGACCGACGCAAAGGCCGCCAGTTTTGAATCTTGAGAGAACGCTAAGCTGACGAAGTTTTCCAGGTGCCGCAATTCGCGCGAGAGAGGCTGCCCCGTCCGCGCGTTCCATAAGCGGCCTTCGGCATAGGAGGTCCCATCGGCGGAGATCCCGCTGTTGTAGCCTCCGGTGGCCATGAACCTGCCGTCCGGACTGAAGAGGGTCATCGAAATCTCACCACGCAGTTCGTTCTCCATGCGGACCGTCCGTCGTCCGGTGGCGATATTCCAAATCCCGGCCCAGCCTGAAGCCGTTCCGAGGGCGATTTGCGAGTGGTCCGGACTCACGCTCCCGCTTAGGTCCTCGGCGTTCGGCACGACGATCTCGGGCCCCAGCGGCGGGCCGCCGTCAACAGGCCAAAGACCCACGCGGAACGTATTCCCGCCCGACGGCGCCACGAGCATGATGGGGCCATGGCTCGAAAGGAACCGGCCATAGGCCGCCCGCATTGGCGAGCCGATCAGATCCCGAATCTTCCGATCTCCGGCCATCGACCAGACCGAGAAACCGGCGTTCGGAAAGCTTACAAGGCGGAGGCCTAGCGTCATGTCCGAGTCATGCGCCTGGCCATTCGCCGGAAAGCTTCGTTTCGCATCGTCCGACAGGAAGGAATTCAAGGAAAGCGTCCGGATTCCTCCCGCCTCAAGATGGTAGAGCGTCCTCCCAACATCGCGATAAAAGTTCGTCAAGGTGGAATTGACGCCTCCGTTGCCAATCGGAACGGGTTGCCCTCCGGGCGTCCAAACCACGGGCTGGAGCGCGCTTGCGCCGAACGCCCCGATCCGGCCGTCCGGCGCGCAGTACAGGACGCGCCTTCCGTCGGGCGCGAGCGCGACGCTTCGGGGCCCGCGGATGCCGGCAACGGACTGGACGAGTTGCGTGCCGGTACGCGTGTCCCAAAGGTGGACCCGATCATCGTCGCTCCACGTCATCAAGGTTTGGCCGTCGGCGCTCAATTGGCCCCATGCCACCGCCGCTCCGTGCCGCAGCGGTGGCACCGTCTCGCGCCGGGTGGCGAGATCGAAGATCCGGACCGTCCGGTCGTTGCCGAACACGAAGAGCCGCCGGCCCCGCGGACCGAACAGGAGAAATTGACATTGGGTCGCGACCGGAAGGGCCGGCCCCTCCGGGAGACCGGTGGCCGCGTCGAACAGGCGGGCGCCGTCCCACCAGCTTACGGCGCAGGAGGCCCCATCCGGGCTGAACACGGCGTCGGCCGCCCCACCGGTTTTGTATTGACTGGGGCGGAACCAAGGCACCGCCGTCGCGAGCGTCGGAACCCGCAAAATCTCGACGCCCTGGATCCAGTCGGCGACCGCGAGCTTCGTCGAGTCCGGGCTGAAGTCCAAGTTGGCCGGATTCCGTGGCTCCGCCGATGTGACGCGCTCGACCACCCGCCCCGAGCTCATGTCGATGAGCAGAAGCGTCGATCCGCTCGCCGTGGCCGCCCATTTCCCGTCGGGGCTCAATGTCCCCGTGCCCTGGAGGGCCGAAGCACCGATTGCGGGTATCAACCGGAATCCGCCGTGTGCCGCCGATGCGACTCCTATGATGACGTCATACGTCGGGTGGTCTTCGAGGGGACTCCGCAATCCCCCGTGTGCCGCCGGAGCGGCGGGCGCGCCGCCTTCGAACGTAACCACAAAAAACCTGCCCGACTTTCCAGGCGAGGCATAGAGGACGACCCCCTTCCCCGGAAACCTATATTCCCGGACAAGTCGGCGCGCCTGTAGGTCGATCAAGCTCACCACGCCGTCCGACCTTAAGACCAGAAGACGGCCGCCGGGCAGGAGGGCCAGGGTGGGCGGGAATCCCGGCGCCCCCAGCGTCGGCAGCGTGACGCCCAGACTTCTCCAGATGGGCCAGCTTTGGCCCGCGAGCGCCGAAATCAGCCGCGTGCCCGCAACGGGATTCTCTCCGTCGGTTTCGGCCGCGCGCACCAGGTAGGTGATCGCCGGCGGGGCATCGCCGCGTTCCATAAACTGGCTCGCCAGCACGAGGTCGGACCGCGCCTCCTTCCGATCCCCCGCCCTCGCCGACCGGTACGCCGCGAACGAGACGCCGGCGAGGAGCACGACGAGCCCGGCGGCGATCCCCCGAAGCCACCAGACGCGGCGGCGGACCTGGCGCTGCTCGGCCCTGGCCGATTCGAGCGCCAGGCGCTGCTGCCGCGAGTCGCGGCTCGCGCGGATGACGTCGGCCAGGACGTCGTGGGTCAGCTCCACCCGCTGCATCCCGAGGCGGTCCTCGATCCGGAGCAGGCGGCGGGCGACCAGCGTGTCGATCAGAGGTCGGGTGACGCCGGGCGTCTCCAGGGCGGTTTCGAGGGCGAGATTGTCGCGAAAGCCCGACTTCGTCAGCAGATGGTCCTCGACGAATTCGCGCATGGCGGACGGCAGGTCGGCCGCGCTCCGCTCGTAAAAATCGTTCAGGATCTCGCGGCGATTGCCGGAGACGAGGTCCGCGGTGATCTGTTCCTGCCCAAGCGCCCGGCGACGCTGGTTGAGTTCCCGGCAAATGACGCTCAGCAGCGCCGGCTCCACCTCCAGCTCGGCCAGCCGCTCGGCCGATCCGCCGCGGCCGCCGGCCACGAACTCCACCACCCGCTCGGCGACGCCTTCGCCCAGCAGATGCGGCGCGGGGCGGCTCACGATCTCCAGGGCCTGCGTGCCGGTGAGCCGGCGCACGCGCATCCGGTTGAGCATGAGCGAGCGCATCTCGCCCTTCAGCCCTTCCAAATCCGGCAGAAAATCCTCCCGCAGGCTCAGGATCACCTGACAGGCGGGCTTGTCGAAGGCGAACTTCGCCGGATCGAGCTCCGCGGAATCGAACTTGGCCTGGAGCGGGGCCGGCGGGCGGTTCTCGACCAGGTCCGCGAGTTCGGTCAGGAACGCCCGGCCGCGCTCCCGCCGGGCGTCGTCGGCGCGGCCGAGCGTGAAGATTTCCTCGAACTGATCGAAGGCGAGGACGGGCGTGAGCAGCCGATTCTTGGCGCTCCAAATATCGATGTCCTTTCGGTGAAAATACTCCCAGAGCGTCTGGTCCGGCCGCGGCGCCGGCGCATCCGCACCGGCCGACCGGAGCGCCTCGGTCAGGGCGACCTTCACCTGATCGGCCAAAGGCGGCGCCCCAGGGTCGTGGTCGAGCCTCAAATAGAGCGGAAGAAAATCCGCCTCGCGCAGAAGCGGGAAAACGCCCGCCTGGAGCAGGGAACTTTTTCCCAATCCCGATTGCCCGAAAAGGACCGTGAGCGTGTTCCGGCGCACCAGCCGGACCAGCTCCTCGGTTTCCTTCTCCCGCCCGAAGAAATATCCGCGCAGATCCTCGGTGAACGACGACAACCCCGGCCAGGGGTTGTCGCGGTCCGCCGCGGCGCCGGCGGCAGCAGCAGCCGGATCGGTCATAGCAGCCCTCTCTCGCGTTTGCGAAAATCGCGGATGAGCCGCACCATCCGCTCCGTGAACTCGGGCGTGGCCGCCCCGCCCGGCAGCCGGCTCCACTGCACCTGGCGAAACCGCTCCGGGACGAGCGCGTCGCTCTCGGCGACCGGGGCGATCGCGACCGGCAGGATGAAGGGAACCGTGTCGGCGATGAGCTTGGCCCGCTCGGCGGCCAGGCTCCATTCCAGGCGAAAGTAGCCTTCCGGCCGCGCCTGGGTGTTTGCGGAGATCACCGGGACAAAATAGGAGCAGCCGCGGATGTTGCGCTTGATCTGCTGGTCGAAGTCGTCCCCGCCCTCCAGGTGCCGCTGATCGAACCAGACGTCGATCCCTGCCGCTTCGAGCGCGTCGCGCAGCTTGGTCACCACCGGCGCATCCTGACTCGCGTAGCTCAGGAACACCGAACCGCGCTTGAGCTCCGGTTCGGCCGACGCGGATCCGGAACCCTCGCCCGAGGCGCCTGCTCCCGAACGCGAGGGCGTCGCCGGATGCCGCTCGCCATAACGGGTCGCCAGCTCCCGGACGAAATCGGCCGCGTTGCCCTGTTCGAAGATCTGCGTGCGGTACGAAAAATTCTTCAGGAAAAGGATCAGGTTCGGCTCCGTCCGCACCAAGCGGTCCGCCAGTATCTCCTGCTCCTCCCGTTGCAGCGACAGCCGCCCGCTCTTTGCGATCCGGATGAAGAACCGCGTCAGCCAGTCCGGAAACGTGTTGCCGATCAGGAGCAGATGGCTGGACTTCAGCTCGTCGAAGAGGACGTTCGGTCGCTTCGATTCAGTCTGCATCGCCGTGAAGAACTCCAGCGTGTCCTCTTCGGTGATCACGAAGTCGGGCGAGGCCGACACCTTCCCCAGCATGTGGTAGACCGTCGGCGTGGCCGAGCGCCGCGCCTCGGCCGGCAAGTCCTGGTTGCGGTTGGGCGCATAGGCCAGCGAAGCGGCTTGGGCCGCCCCGCCGTAACGCTCTTCGTTCAGCGCCTGCTCGAGCAGAGAGTCGAACGTCGTCGTGACAAACAGGTTGAAAGGCCGGATCCGCGCGAGCTGGCGCAGCGGCTCCGGCACGGGCGGCGCCAGCTCCTTCAGGAGATTGCGGACCCGCGGATAGATATCCTCGCGCCGCCCGCCGCGCTCCAGATGCCGGCACGCGATCTGGTTCAACGCGTCGTCCCCCGCGTAGCCGTCCGCAGGCAGGCGCAGCCGCTCGGCAAGCTTCTCCGCCAGGAGCGCGTGCAGCGGCGCCTCGCCGCCTTTTCCGTCCGGCACCGACAGCAGCTCCGCCCCGACGATCGGGATCACCTTCCCCTCGTCGATGAATTCGAGGAGATCATCCCAAAAGAATTCCTGCAGCGCTGGAGCCGGAGCCGGCACATTTCAATAATTGATTGCCCGGGAATGATTAGTCCAGCAAATGCGGGCCGAATTCGGACCTCCTGAAACCGAGCGTGACGTTTCCTGAAGGTTTCAAAGCGGAAGTGGCCTCGGGCAACGGGACCATGGAGCCCGAACCGAATCCATCCGCTTTTTGAATTCAAGGCGGGCATGCCTGGTCGATGCCCGACCACGAAAAGCACGCCGAGTTGTTCCCAAATCCCGAGCCCGGCGCCGGGCTCGCAGGTCGCCGATGATCGCTGTCTGCCGCGTGCGTCAAAGAGGACGAAAACGGACTCCTGACGTCCGTCAGGAGACCATTTGCGTCCCTTTTAGGCAGGCTTCACAGGCCCGCCGAGCCGGCCTGCGGCGCGGGCCAGTTCTCCCACCCGGCGGATCACCTCCTCGTCCACAATACGGCCGCCGGCGAAATCCTTGCCGGTCGCATAGACGAACCGGGGGACGATCACGCAGCGGAAGTCCAGCATGAGGCTGTTCGCGAACGACATCACCGACATGTAGCTGCTCGGGCCGCCGGCCGTGCAAAGGAAGCCGACCACCTTATCCTCCCAGGCGTCGCCGGTCAGCTCGACCAGGTTCTTCACGGTCGCGGTCACGTCGTAATTGTAAATGGGGGTCGCGATCAGCACGGCGCGGGCGCTCCTCACGAGCTCTTCAAGTACGCCGACGTTCGGATGGTCGTAGGAAGGGCCCCCGTCGCACAACGGCAGCGGATGGTCGCGAAGATCGAGCCAAGTAACGGCCTCACCCGCTTCGTCGAGGACCCTCCGGGCTTCGGCGGCGAGCAGGCGGCCCTTGCTGACGGCTTTGAGGCTGGCGGAAACGACGAGAATCATGGCTGGACCATGCATGTGCGCGGGAGGACGGCCCAAAAGTCAAGCGCCGTCCCCATTTGCCTCCGACAGGGCGGCCCGCCCTGAAACCACAGCGGCGGGGGCCGGTCTTGAGGTAGAGACCGAGGATAACCCGTGAGATCTTTACCCCCCAGTTTCGGCGCCGCTCATCTGGTCGGCGGGGCCGGCGGCGGACGTCCGAGGCCTCCGGCCGGCGGGTCGTTCGGGGAACCTGCGGACACGTGGCCCGGCCCGTCGCGGGACGTCATCGGCTGCCCCGATTGCGGCCTGATCCAAAATCTGCCGAAACCGCCCCGGCGCGGATCGCTGCGCTGCCTGCGCTGCGACAGCGCGCTCGAACGCACGAATGGCCGGAGCCTCGACGCGGCGCTGGCCTGCTCGCTCGCGACGCTTCTGCTGCTTTTCCCGGCCAACCTGCTGCCAATACTCCAGGTGAATATCCTGGCCGCGACCAACCGCAGCGTCATCGCGTCGGGCGCGATCGGCATCTGGCACCAGGATTGGCCTCTGACGGCCCTCGTGGTGGGGCTGGAAATCGTGGTCATCCCCTTCGTCCGGTTCGGAACGCTGACCGCCGTCCTGCTTGCCCTCCGCCTGGGCAAGCGCGGTGGCTGGCTCGGACCCGTATTCCGGTGGTCCGAGCGGCTCGACCAATGGGCAATGGTCGACGTCTTCCTCTTCGGCGGCGTCGTGGGTTACACCCGGGTCGCGCCGTTTCTGCCGATCCGGATCGAGCCGGGTGGCTGGTGCCTGATCGCCGCGGCCTTCCTCACGCTTGTGACCCGCGCTTCGCTGGAACGCCGCCAGTTGTGGCGGCGGATCGGTCCGGTCGTCCGCGAACGGCACCAGGAAATGATCGGCTGTTCCGCCTGCGATTTTCCGGTGACGAGCGATCGGGCGGGCAGCCGCTGCCCGCGTTGCCGCGCTCGGATCTGGCCCTGCCGCCCCAATGCCACGATGCGCGCGGTCGCGCTCACCGTGGCGGCGTTCGCCTTCTATCCAGCAGCGTACCTGTTCCCGATGGAATACAGCGCCCAGTTCGGAACGCGGTTCGGTTACTCGATCATGACCGGCGTGAACGAACTGTTTCAGGTTCACCTCTGGTTCTTCGGTGTGGTGATTTTCTGCGCCAGCATCGTGGTTCCATTGCTTAAGCTGTTTGCGATGACTTGGTTCGGCATATCCATTCATCGCCGATCGAACTCCCGCCTACGTCTCAAAACCAATCTTTACCGTGTTGTGAACGCCATTGGCCGCTGGTCCCATATCGACGTCTTCACCGTCTCTGTTTTTCTGCCGCTCATGCAACTGAGGGGCGTTCTGGGCGTCGTGGTTGGCCGGGCACTGCCCGCCTTTCTGGCGGTCGTCGTGTTTACCATGTTCGCCTCCGAACTTTTCGACCCCCGGGCGCTGTGGCTCGCCGGGCGGCGCCGGCCATGAGCACCCGTCCGGAGCCGCCGTCCGAAGAGGACCGCCGGAGCCAAGAACGCTCCGGCGAGGCCGTGTTCAAGCCCTCGCGCTGGCCCGGACTGATCTGGGCCATTCCGGTTGCCGCCCTCGCCATCGTTGCCTGGCTCGGGATCAGCGAGCTGCTCAAAAACGGGCCCTCGGTCGAAGTCGATTTCCCGGTGACCGGCGGCCTGAAACCCGGTTCGACCAAGGTCCAGTACCGCGGATTCACCGTCGGGGAGGTCGGCGGCGTCACGCTGGCCAAATCGCTCGGCCATATGATGGTCCGCCTCAATCTGATCTCCTCGATGTCGGGCCACGTCGGGCCGGGCACCCGGTTCTGGATAGCTGGCAATTCATTGGATTTCAGCAATTTGGATAGCCTGAAGGCCCTGATCTCCGGGCCGTTCATCGGCATGGATCCGAAGCCCGGCAAGAATCTCCGCCATGCCGAGGGCCTCGGGGCGCCCCCCATCTTGAAATACGATGCGCAGGGCGAAACCTTCCGGCTCGTCGCCGATCGTCTGTACCACGTCTCGGCCGGATCGCCGGTCTATTTCCGAGGGTACAAGGTCGGGGAGATCCGCGGCGTGACCATGGAGCCGGACGGCGGGCGATTCGACATCTATGCCTTCATCGAACGGTCGCGGGATCGCCTGCTCGACAGCAACACCCGGTTCTGGGACGCCGGCGCCGTGCGTCTGTCGACCGGAGGGGCCGGCATCGGCCTGCGGGTCCAGTCCGTTCCCGCCCTGTTCGTAGGCGCCGTAGCGTTCGAAACGCCGGTTCGGCCCGCAGGCCGGCCCGTCGCCGACGGCGCAACGTTCGTCCTCTATCCGAACGAGGCCGCGGCCCGAGATGCGCCGGGTGCCGGTGCCGTAGCCTACCGCGCGGTTTTCGCGGGTGGGCCGAATGGGCTGAAGGTCGGTGCGCCGGTGGAGCTCGAGGGCGCGCGCGCCGGCGTCGTGACGGCCGTCTCCGCGCAGTACGATCCCTCGCGAGGCGAACTGCGGACCTGGGTTAACCTGGTGCTCGAACCCGGGCACATCGGATTGTCCGGCGGGAAATGGAGCCCGAACCCGGCGCCCCAGATGAACGCGATGCTCGGGGCCCTCATCGGCCATGGGCTCCGGGCCAGGCTGGCAAATTCGGTGCCGATCGTCGGAGGGAAAATCGTCGAGCTTGATCTCATGGCCGGCCAGCCCCGGGCGCGCCTGGGACCCGGCGATCCTCCGCTCATCCCGTCCTTCGGCGGCGGCTCCGGCGTCGCGGGGATCCTGGCCCAGATCGACGCGATTCTAGCGAAAGTGAATGCGCTGCCGCTGGATCAAATCGGAGCCGAGGTCCACCAGGCCACTTCCCGCCTGGCCGGGCTCAGTGCGTCGCCCGAGACCAAGCGGACGCTTGAAAGGCTGGACCGCGCCGTCGCGAACCTCCAGGACCTGACCCGCCAGGCCGACTCGCGGCTTCCCGCGATCCTTCAGGCCGTCAAGGGGAGCGCCGACGAAGCGCAGCGCGCACTCGGTCAGGTCCAGGGCCTGTTGAGCGCGCAAGGCCCCGCCAACGCCCGGCTAGAATCGACCGATCTTCCGCACGCTCTCTACGAACTCGGCCTGGCGGCACAGTCGCTGCGGGAGCTCACGGATTTTCTCAACAGCCATCCCAACGCGCTCATATTCGGAAGAGGGAATTGATCATGCTCCGTTTTCACCGCACCTCGATTGATGGACGAATGCTTCGGAAAGCGGGCGCGCTGGCGCTGGGCGTCGCCGCGCTCGCCGGGTGCGCCAGCCGGCCGACCACGTATCTCACGCTCTCCGCCGTTGCGCCGGCGCAGGCGGCGCGCGCGGAGGGCGAGACCGGGGGCGCGCCGGTCGCGGTCGCGCCGGTGGAGATCGCCC
>JBOHXF010000240.1:0-2019 GCA_050737455.1 Opitutaceae bacterium
CGATCACACTGCCTCCCGGCCAGTACACCGCCCAAATCTCCGGCGGAAACGGCGGCAGCGGCATCGCCCTGGCCGAGATCTACGAGTACCGCTGACCCGGAAATCCCCCGGCCTTTTCCTGGCCGGAGACGGGACCTCTCAGCCTTCCTTCGGGCCGAACCCCTCGGCGCGCTCGACGATGAACTTCGGGCGCGCCCTCACCTCCTCGTAGATGCGTCCGACGTACTCGCCCAGGATGCCCACGCTGATGAGCTGAATGCCGCCGAGGAACAGGACCAGGATGACGAGCGTGGGATTGCCGAGGGGGAAGGGGAATCCCCGCAGCTTCAACACGAGATAGACCAGCGCCATCACGAACGAGGCCCCGGCGATCAGGAAGCCGAGCTGGGTGCTCAACGTAAGCGCATAGCTGGAAAAGCCGAAGATCCCGTTGAAGCCGATCCGCAGCGACCCGAAGAAGCGGTTGTAGTTGGTCGCCCCCGCGAAGCGGCGCGGCCGGTCGAACGGCAGCAGGCACTGCCTGAAGCCCACGACCGCCACCAGGCCGCGAAGAAAGCCATGGCTTTCCTTCAGCTTGAGCAGCTCGTCGACCACCCGCCGGGACATGAGCCGGAAGTCCCCCGTATTCGGCGGGATCGGGACGTTCGAAATGCGGTTGATGACGCGGTAGCCCGCGGCCGCGATGCACCGCTTGATCCACGGCTCCCCCGTGCGCCGGCGCCGCTGAGGCAGCACGACATCGTAACCCTCCCGCCACTTTTCGACCATCCGGGGCAGGAGCTCGGGCGGATCCTGGAGATCGACGTCCATGACGATCGCGGCCTCGCCGGAGGCGTGCTGGAGGCCGCCCATCGTCGCCATCGGCTGTCCGAAGCGCCGCGAGAAGGCGAGCAGCTTGACCCGCGGATCGCGGGCCCGTTCCTCCATGACGACCGCTTCCGTCCGGTCGGGGGACGGATCCAGGGCGAAGATGATCTCGTAGTCGTCCGTCACCGCCGCCAGGACGCCGCGAACGCGCCGGAGAAACTCCGTCACGTTCTTCTCCTCCTTGTAAACCGGTACGACGATGCTGAGCCTCATGCTAGGCCCCCGGTTCTAGACACTCGCAAGGCTTTGACAAGCGGCTGTTTCAGCGGGGTTTCGCCAACGCCTCCAGCTCCCGCACCCGCCGGGTCAACGCCTCGATCGCGGCCAGCCGCTCGTCGCAGGTCCGCTTCAGATCCTCGCACACCCGGTGCAGCTCCTCAAGCCGGACCTTGCGTTCCTCCGCCGCGCCTTGGTTACGCTCCATTCCCAGCCGCCGCTCCTCCGCGGCCCGGGCCAGCGCTGCGATTTCCGCGTCCTTCTGGTCGGTCGCCCGTTTCAGTGATCGGATCTCCGCGTCCTTTCCGTCGGCCGCGTCCTTTAGAGAACGGATTTCAACGTCCTTCTCGTCGGTCGCCCCTTTCAGTGATCGGATTTCCGCGTCCTTTCCGTCGGTCGCGACCTTTAGGGAACGGATCTCCGCGTCCTTCTCCCGCGACAGATAAGCGATCTCCTGCAGCTTGCGCTCCCGCTCCCGGTGGGCGGCGGACCGTTCGCGCGACACCGCGGCCGCCCGGCCCATCATCGCCGCCGTCTCGGTTCCGACGGAGGACAGCTCGATCACCCGGCCACGCTCAGCCCGACCCTCGGGCCCCGCCGCCGCTTCCAAGACCACCGCAAGAGCGCTTCGCACCTCGGCCGCGCCGATCCACTTGACGCAAGGCGCGTCGCCGAACGCGCAATCCCACCCGCACCCGAAGCACGGCAGCGGATGGACGAGGGAAATCGCGCGATCCGACGCCGGCATGAATCGCGGCCAGGTGCCGCCGCCGAAAATCGTGACCGTGGCGGTCCCGACCGCCGCCGCCAGGTGAACCGCGCCGGTGTCGTTCCCGAAATGCAGCCGGGCCCGCGCAAGAACGCCGATCAGCCGTTCGAGGCCGCCTTCCGCCCCCGTCCACACCTCCGCCGCCCCGGAGCCGGCCCCTGCGGCGA
>JBOHXF010000241.1:0-3467 GCA_050737455.1 Opitutaceae bacterium
TACAACGGTTTAGCAAACCGTCCCTTTCGGCCACTCAGGCACCTCTCCGTTACAATCAGTCAATGACTTAGGTAAATGACTCACGCCTCAACCTATTCCATTGCCCGGATATTGACAGATACGCGACACTTTGCGAACATGGGCGCATATGAGGAAGCCAACGCCCAAAATCTCAAAGTATCCCGGATCGAAAACATCGCCCTACGTTGTGGAGGGACTGCGGATCGCGGGCAAGCGCGTTCGGCGGTTTTTCCCGACCTACCGGGCGGCAGCCGCCTTTCTACGTAAGACCAACGCCGAGCTGCGACGCGAAGGCGAAGACGGTCTCGTAGTGCCGGCGCATTTGCGCATGGAGGCCGCCCGGTGCGTCGAACGGCTCCGCCCTTATGGCAAGACCCTCACCGATGCCGTGAATCACTACGTGCGGCATCTGGCGAGCGTTCAGCGCAGCGCCACCGTCGCGGAGTTGGTCGGGAAATACATCGCCGCCAAGGAGGCCCAAGGACGGAGCGCCGTCCACCTGGCGGACCTGCGCACCCGCCTGGGCCGGTTTGCCGGGACATTCGGAAAACGGTTGGCAGCCGAAATCACGATTCAGGACGTTGAAGGCTGGCTCGACGGCATTCCCCTCTCCGCACAGAGTATCAATCATCACCGGGATAAGGTGTCCTCGCTTTTCGAGTACGCCGTCGCACGCGGATACGCGACGGAGAACCCGGTGGCCAAGATCCCCAAGCGCAAGGTCGTGCGCGGCACCCCCGGGATACTCTCAACGGAGCAGCTGCGGAGACTGTTGAACGCGACGCCGTTCGAAATGTTGCCGTATATCGCGATTGGCGCATTTGCCGGCCTGCGCAGCGCCGAAATCCTTCGCCTGGATTGGCGCTCCGTGGATTTGAGTCGGCGCATCATCCTGCTCGACACCGGCACGACCAAGACCTCCCAGCGGCGCATCGTGAAGATTTCGGACAACCTCGCAACGTGGCTGGCCCCATATGCCCGCCGCGAGGGTCGGGTCTGGCCGTTCGAAGACAGCAAGCTGTACGTCGAGCTTCGCAAGCTGCTCCCGGCCGCCGGCCTCCCGGAATGGCCGGACAACTGCCTGCGCCACTCATTCTGCTCGTACCACCTGGCAAAGTGGCAAAATGGGAACGAAACTGCCGAACAAGCTGGCCATGACCCGAAGGTGCTGCGCCAGCACTATCGCGAACTCGTGCTGCCCGCCGATGCCGACGCCTACTGGCAGATTGCGCCGGATATGCCGGCCGGCGTGCTGCCGATGGGGCAAACGGTGGCGAGTTGAGGACGCTGGATGAAGCGATATGAAACGAGCTAAGAAATCGCCTACCAAGCAACCCGCCGGGCAGCCCGCGACCTCGCCGACCGCTCTTTACGCTGAGGGCCTTCGAGTCCTCCGTGCTTTGCAATCGATCGTCCAGGGGTCGATTGGCCAAAGAAGTGTCCCTAGGTGAATATTGGGCTTTGGTTGAGCATCGTGAATATCACGACTCAACCAAAGGCCGAGGAGAGGGCCTTTATTTCTCTCCAAGAAGCTGCCAGGAAATCGGCTGCACTCGCCGTTTTCTTGAGCGCCGGATTCAGGATGGAGAGCTTCGCGTTTTCCGCCCTTCGTCGCGTCTGGTGCGCATTGCCCGTGAAGATCTGAACCACTGGGTGGCGGAATTTTCGCATGGCGGCCGGAGCGCCAAGGAAGGACCAGCCACATGACCACTCAGGTTGACAGCTTCAGAATTGAGAGAAGGACGGCCGACGCCTCGCCTACTTACCCTCAGGCCGAGATAATTGCCAAAACCGGAGTATGCCGCCGAAATGCGAGGCCATCGGCGGCGGCGTTCATCTCCCGCGGCTGGCGTTTCGACTGTCTCGCCAGAGCCGGGCGAATCGCGCCAAGTTATCGTGCCGCCAGAAAGGGGACACCCCTTGGTTGCCGTTGACGGCCCGGGTACGCGCTGCCGCGCTCCGCGAATGCCCCGGATATGTCCTGGAGGCAATCCGCCGGGACGCCGCTATCCTTTTGGAATCTCGACGGCGACGAAACTTCCTAGCGTCGCGCGATCCAGCGGGGCCTGGACGAGTGCAGCGTGATTCCTCAGGGTCGGCCAGCGATTCGTGGACAGCAGGACGATGCCGATTTTGCGGCCCCTGAGGTTCTGCTGGTATTCCAGATTCCGGTCGCAGGTGAGAAACAGATCGAACTCGGGTTCGGCCAAGGCTAGAAGGCGCCCGTTTTTGAGACCGCCCCAGCCTTGGTCTCGCGCTGTGGAAAAGTCGTGGTTGCCCAGCAGACGCGACAATTTTGCCGGCACGCACTCATCCACCAGGACCTTCACCGGGACGCCTGCTCCAGCGTCAATTCCTGCGCTCCGGCTAGGACAGCGACGGCCATCTCGCGGGTGACGGATGGGAAATTTTCCAAAAACTCATCCAGGGGGCAGCCTGTCTCCAGGTGCTCGAACAGGGAAGCGACCGGAACCCGAGTCCCGCGAAAGACCGGATCGCCGCCGAGAATTTCCGGATCGGCGAGAATGTACCGGTCGAGGTCTTGCGTCGCGCTCATGACCCAATCTGCGCCGCCCCCGTTGCCGCGTCAATGCACTCGGGTCCCGGCAGGCGATTTCATTGACCGGATATTGCCCGATAGAACGCCCATTCCGTTCGCGACCTTTCGCCTCTGTTCGCTTCCTTCACTCTGTAACCATTTGGCTCATATGATGTTGCTTGGATTTAGCAAACCGTCCCTTTCGGCCACTCAGGCATCTCTCCGGCTGACCTAAAGGAAAGGAGCCAACCAGCCTCCAAGGTGACGGCAAGGACAGTCCATCGGTCCGCCGCCGCAGTTAAACTTGGCGAAATACAATTTGGCCTGATCGATCTTGGCGATAAAACCGCGTTTTTAATGCATGCCGTACACAACCCTCACAATAAGACAGGAGGCGGTCGAGCGATTGCGGGCCGTCAGGGCGGCGGGAGAAAGCTATAGCGACACGCTCGCCCGCCTGCGCGCGAATTTGGCAGGGCGATGATTCGACCGCCCACCCTTGGCCGGCGCATGTCCGATCACAAGACGAAACCCGGGCCCGGGGCTGATCAGGCCGAGCCGCCCTGGATCCATGTTGGCGGGCCGGCAGGATCAAGGCCGTCGGTTCGGACCACAAAATCGATGCCCTGCTCCTCCAGCCAGGCCCGCGCGCGGATGGCGGGCAGGCGAGGGAAGGCGTGCAGTGTCGTCTCCCCGCGCCGAAACCGGAAAGCGCGGGTTTGAAACCGGCTTTCCAGCATCGACGCGTGGAGGCGGCTCCGGGTCATCACATCGACGTGGGCGACCGGCCGGATTTCGGCCAGACGAACCCGCTCGATGCCGAGGACCGAGTAATCGCCGAGGAGGAAGTCACGTTGCATGGACGAAAGGTTCAGGCAGAAATTGCCGTACCCCGTTCATCAAGCAC
>JBOHXF010000242.1:0-4815 GCA_050737455.1 Opitutaceae bacterium
GCCGGTCCTGCCGTAGCGGGCGGATTGGACCGCGCGGGCTTGCGTCACCCGTTGCCGGATCTGAGCCGAAGGTTCACCCAGTTCGACAGAGCGTAGGTCGGCGAAGGAAATCGCCGGGGCTTCGATGTGGATGTCGATCCGATCCAGCAGGGGACCGCTTATCCGGCTGCGGTAGCCTTCGATCTGGGTCGGGGTGCAGCGGCAGCGGCGGCGCGGGTCGCCCAGGTGGCCGCAGGGACAGGGATTCATGGCTGCGACCAGCATGATGGAGCAGGGGAAAGTGACCTTCGCCGCACGCCGAGAGATCGTGATTTCGCCGTCTTCCAGCGGCTGCCGGAGAACCTGCAGGACCGAGCGGCGGAATTCGGTCAGTTCATCGAGGAAAAGCACGCCATGATGGGCGAGCGAGATTTCTCCCGGGCCTGGGTTCACGCCGCCGCCGAGAAGGGCCGCTTCGGTGACGCTATGATGGGGAGCGCGGAAGGGGCGGGTGCCGCCCGCCTCCGCGAATTTGGAACCGGCTTCCTGGATGGTCCGCCCTGCGATGGACTGGATGCTGAGGATCTCGAGGAATTCGTCGCGGGTCGGCGGCGGCATGATGGTCGCGATGCGTTTGGCCGCCATCGATTTCCCTGAACCGGGTGGACCCACCATCAAAAGATTGTGGTCTCCCGCCACCGCCACCTCGAGGGCTCGGCGCAGCGCGTGTTGGCCCTTCACGTCCGCGAAATCGATTCCTCCAGATCCTGCGCCCGCGGCCGCTCCGGCGCACGGAACGGTCGGCTGCAGGTTTACTTCGCCCGCCAGGAAGCGGACGGCGGTCGGCAGGTCTTCGATCCGGAAGACCGTTATGCCGTCCACGAGCGCCGCTTCCTCGGCCGAAATCGGTGGAAGCAGCAGACGGAGCTTGCCGATCTTCCGCGCCAGGCGGGCGATGGCGAGAGCCCCGCGGATCGGGCGGGTGGCTCCCGAAAGGCTGAGCTCCCCGGCGATGAGGTACTCCTCCAGCCGTTCGACGCGCATCCTTCCGGCGGAGGCCGCCAGGCCCAGGGCAATCGGCAGGTCGTAAAGGGGCCCCTCTTTGCGCAAATCGCCGGGGGCGAGGTTTACCGTCGTCCGAGTCCGCAGAGGATCGTAACCGCACTGCATCATCGCCGAGAAGACCCGGTCGGCGGACTCCTTGACGGCGCTGTCCGGCAGCCCGACGAGGATGAGTCGCGGCTCTCCCTCCTCATTGGCGTTGACCTCGACTTGAACAGGTTCCGCCTGAATGCCGACGAGGGCGGCGGAGGTGAGCATGGCAAGCACGCCTCGATTATAGGCGGAGCCCGGGGTGATTCTTCGGCCGGGCGCTCCGTGAATGGATTCTTCGGAGAATCCGGGTTCGGGCTGAAAGCGATCCGTATAAGTTGCTTATGCATAGCATCATGAAACTCACAGCCGATAATCGTTTGCCGCGTCTGCCCCGGTTCCACAAGGTGAACGCTTACCCATCCCGATGATCCTGGGAATCACCGGCGGCATGGGCTGCGGGAAAACGACCGCCGCCCGCCAATTCGAACAGCGCGGCTACCGCCGTGTCGACTCCGACGCCCTCGTGCGCGAGCGGATCCTTCCTTCCGAAGAGGTCCGGCTTCGCCTCGGCGAGCGTTTCGGCTCCGCCGTCTTCGGCGAGGGAGGCGCCCTGGACCGGGGCGCGCTGGCGGCCCGGGTCTTCGAGGACGATGCGGATCGGCACTGGCTGGAAGCCCTGGTCCATCCCGCCGTTTTCGCGCTTTGGCGCGAGGCGCTCGCGTCGGAACCCTCGGCGGACTGGGCGGTCGAAGTTCCCCTGCTCTTCGAGGCGGGGGTGGAGATTTGGTTTGATTTTACGGTCTGCGTCGCTTGTTCTGAGGAGGAACAACTTCTCCGACTGGAGCGGCGCGGTCTGGCTCGCGTGCTCGCCGGACAACGGATATCGAAGCAACTGCCGCTGGCGCGGAAAATCGAATTGGCTGATTTCGTCCTATGGAACGACGGTTCCTCCCATTTTCTTAAAGAGCAGGTGACCGGCCTCATCGCCGCGTTCGCCTTGCGCCCCGCACCCACCCAATGAGTCCACCCAAAGACGACGACACTCTTTCCGCCGCGCCGGTCGAAGACCCGCGCAAGGTCAAGCGCGGCCGCGGTCGGCCGCGCAAGAACAAGGCCGAGAACGCCGGCGAAAATCAGGAAGCTCTGCCGGGTATCGACGCGCGGCCCGAGCCGCAGGCGCGGGAGCCTGCGCCTCGCGAACCCGCGCCGGAGGCCGTTCGGCCGGAGTCGCAATCGGCCGCGGCGCCGGCCACGGGTTCCCCTGCGCCTGAGAGCCAGGCGCCGGCGGAGCCCGCCTCCGCGCCTTCCAGCAACGGCGGCCAGCAGCGGCCTCAGCACGGCGAGAAACCGCAGCACGGCGAATGGCAGGACCGCGGCGATCGAAATTTTTGGAAGAGGAACAAGCGCAAGCGGGGCCGATTCGGGAGCGGCGGCTGGCAGCCCGGCGGGCCCGGCGGCGGCGGGCATCCCCCGCAGCCCGCGCCGCCGAGCGGCGCCCCGATCTTCGGTGAATTGCCCGATCCCGCACGCTTCGCCGATCTGGCCGCATTGGATGCCGTGGCCAAGGACATCTCCTCCGGAGGGGGCGAACCTCTGGCTCTCCATCGGCTTTACGGGATGACCCTGGCCGAACTGACCGCGGCGGCGCGGGAGCAGGGCGTGCCGGTCGAGGGGCTGCCCAATCGCCGCCAGCTTCTCGGGCAGATCTTCGCCTTCGCGGCCGAGCGCAAGCGGGCGATCGCCGACACGGGGTACATCGACCTGACCGACCGCGGGGCGTTCGTCGTGCACGAGCACGTGAACTACCGGCTTTATCCCGAGGACGCGTATTTGCCGGACAGCCTTGTCCGGCGCTACGGCCTCAAGCGGGGGCACCGCGTCGGCGTGCTGGTCCAATCGCCCCGGGAAGGGGAGCGCTGCCCGTCCGTGGTGCGGGTCGACGAGGTGATGGGCGGCAAGCCCGAGGAAATCTCAAAGGTTCCTCCCTTCGAGGAACTGATCCCGTATTATCCGCTCCAGCGCATCCTGCTCGAGGCGCCGGACGTGCAGAAGGACGTGTCGATGCGGGCCGTCGACATCCTGACGCCGATCGGCTTCGGCCAGCGGGGCCTCATCGTCGCGCCGCCGCGGACAGGCAAGACGATCCTGCTTCAGAACATCGCCAATTCGATCAGCGAGAACAGCCCCGAGGTGAAGCTCATCCTGCTGCTCGTCGACGAGCGGCCCGAGGAGGTCACCGACTTCAAGCGGCACACCAAGGGTGAGGTCGTCTCCTCGACCTTCGACGAAACGCCGGAGAGCCATGTGCACTGCGCCGAGATGGTCGGCGAGAAGGCGCGCCGCCTTGTGGAAATGGGCGGGCACGTCGTCATCCTGCTCGACTCGATCACGCGGCTCGCTCGCGCCTACAACGCGCTCGCGTCGAATTCCGGCAAGATCATGTCCGGCGGCATGGAGGCGACCGCGCTGCAAAAGCCCAAGCGCTTCTTCGGCGCGGCCCGCAACATCGAGGGCGCCGGCAGCCTCACGATCATCGCGACCGCCCTGATCGACACGGGCAGCCGGATGGACGAGGTCATCTTCGAGGAGTTCAAGGGCACGGGAAACATGGAGCTCCACCTCGACCGCGGGCTCGTGGAGCGGCGCATCTTCCCCGCGATCAACATCGACCGCTCCGGCACCCGCAAGGAGGAGCTGATCTACCACCCGGACGAGCTGCAGCGGATCTACGGGCTGCGCCGGGCGATGCAGGGATTGGGGCCGATTGAGTCGATGGAGATGCTGATCCAGCGGCTGCGCAAGACCAAGTCCAACGCGGAATTCCTGCTGAGCCTCAGCCGGCAGTAGGCCGGGCCGCGGGCTGAGCCGGCGGCGGCCGGACCAGAAGCTGGGCGTTCAGGCCCGGCAGGCGTTCCGAGAACTCCTCGGCGGCGCCCGACTGGCGCAGCGCGCGCTGCACCATGCCCATCTTCGCGTCCAGATTGTCGACCATCGAGACGAAGACCGCCTCGGGGGTGGCCGCGAGGGCGGCTGCGCCCCATTCGAGCTCTCCCTGGTGGCTGAGAACGATGTGCTCGAGGCGCTCCAGCCGATCGGGATCCAGCTTGGCCTTCAGCGCCGCCCCGCGGACGAGCTGGTAGCCCAGCACCACGTGTCCCTGGAGAATTCCGCGGCGGCTCCGGCGGGGCGCCAGGGCTCCCTCGTATTCGATCGTCTTGCCGAGGTCGTGGATGAGGATGCCCGCCATGGCGAGGTCCGCGTCGACCTGCGGATAAAGGGGGAGCAGCGCCTCGGCAGCGCGCGCCATGTGCACGGTGTGTTCGAGCAGCCCGTGCCTGTAAGCGTGGTGCATCGAGATGGCCGCGGGCGCCCAGCGGAACGTGGCCGCCGTCTCCTCCAGCGCGGCCTCGACCGTCGCCCGCAGTTCGGTGTGCCCGATCCTGTCCGCGAAGCCCCGAAAGTCGGCCCAGAGCGCGTCGGGGTCTTCCGGCGAGGCTTCGACGAGGTTTTCCAGGAGCGCCGGGGCGGCCATCTCGGCATCGGATAGGACGCAGACCTTGGCGAGCCGCGGAGCCAGCCGGTTCTGATAGTGCTCGATCTTGCCTTCGATCCGGAGGGCGGAGCCTTCGGGGAGCGCCTTCAGCGGTTCGAAAGCCGGGCTGTCGCTGAACACGTTGCAGCCGAACGAGCCCGTTCGGTCGCCGAACTCAACGCTCAGGAAGGGATTGCCGGTCGTCGCGG
>JBOHXF010000243.1:0-8725 GCA_050737455.1 Opitutaceae bacterium
GGGATGCGCCGCGCGCTCGGCGGCGAGCCGGCCGCGCGCCCGCGCGCGATCGAGGGGCGCCGCCCAGTTCACGCGGAGGGCGAAGCGGTAGTCCCGGGCATGAAGCTCGCGCGCGCCCCAGGCGGAAAGCCGCAGGATGGCCGGTCCGCTGAGCCCCGCGTGAGTGATGAGGATGGGGCCGCGGGTCCGCAGCCGGGAACCGGACACTTCGGTTTCCGCCTCCGGAACGGACACGCCGGCGAGACCCGCCAGGCGGGGGTCGGAGACGTGGAAGGAGAACAGCGAAGGGACCGGCGGCTCGGTCGCGTGGCCCAGCGCCTCGGCGATGGCGGCTCCGGCCGAGCCCTTCGTTCCGCCGGTCGCAAGCAGGAGGCGCCCGGCCGTCATCTCGCAGCCGTCGCCTAGCGTCGCCTCGAACCCGCCGGTTGCAGACCTGCGGGCCGCCCGCACCGCGCAGCCGGTGCGGATGTCCACCCCGGCCGCCGCCGCCGCCCGCATGAGGCACCCGATGACGGTCTCGGAGCTGTCCGTCACCGGAAAAACCCGTCCGTCGGGCTCCGTCTTGAGCCTGACGCCGCGGCTTTCGAACCAGGCGGCCGTCTCGCGCGGACCGAACCGGGTCAGAGGCCCCAGCAGTTCGCGGGCGCCGCGCGGATAGTTCTCCACCAGCCGGCGGGGATCCGAGCAGCCGGTGGTGACGTTGCACCGGCCCCCGCCGGAGATCCGCACCTTAGCCAGCAGGCGGCCCGTGGCTTCGCAAACGCTGACCCGTGCCTCCGGAGCCGCTTCTGCGCAGGCGATCGCAGCGAACAGACCGGCCGCGCCGCCGCCGGCGATGAGCATCCTGCGCGGCGCCATGGGTCAGCCGGGAGCGCGCCGCAAGCCGTAGTGGGCGCACAGGCGCGGCATGCTCAGGCCCTGGACAACGACCGAGAAGACCACGACGGCGTAAGTGAGCGTGAGCAGGAGGTTCTTGTCCGCGAACGGCGGAAGCGAAAGGACCATCGCGACCGACAGCCCTCCTCTCAGGCCGCCCCATGTCAGCAGCGCAAGCAGGCCGCGCCGGGGCAGCGCGGTCCGGTCCAGGGCGGCGACCGAGACAAACACGGAAACGAACCGTGCCGCCAGCACGATCGGGATCGTCACGATGCCTGCGAGGACGATCGGCCCGTCCCAGCGGATCGCGAACGCTTGAAGACCGAGGAGCAGGAACAGGACCGCCGTGAGGATTTCGTCCACCATGCCCCAGAACGCCTCGATCAGGGTGCGCGTGGCGGCGCTCATCGCATGGCGCCGCCCGTGGTTGCCGATCAGGATGCCGGCCGCCACGACCGCGATCGGGCCCGAGACCGCGAGCCAAAACGAGCACGCATAGGTCAGCATGACCAGCGCGAGGGTGATCAGCAGCTCGATGGGGCCGTAGTCGATGCCCTTGAGGGCGACGAAAGCGGCCCAGCCGAACCCCAGCCCGACGGCGGTCCCCCCGCCGATCTGACGCAGGAGGAAAAGCGCGGCGCCGGAAACGCTCGTCGGCGAAACGCCGCCGGAGGCCGCGCCCAGCCCCGCCAGCCCGAGCACCGTGAAGAACGCCACGACGCCGACCCCGTCGTTGAAGAGCGACTCGCCCGCGATCTTCGCCTCCAGGTCCCTGGGCGCGTCCAGCGTCTTCAGCAGGGCGAGGACCGTGATAGGATCGGTCGGCGAAATCAGGGCGCCGAAAAGCAGGCAGACCAACCAGGGGACGCGCAGCCCGAAGACCGGCAGCAGCCAGAAGGCGAGCGCGCCCACGACGGCGGTGGAGATCGCCACTCCGAGCGTGGCCAGGGCTCCGATTGTCCAGGCATCGCGCCGCAGCCCCTCCCATTGGACGTGCAGAGCGCCGGCGAAAAGCAGGAAGCACAGCATCCCGTGGAGCATCGCGTCGGTGAAATCGATCCGTTTCAGGAACGCGTCGATGGTCGGCCGGATGCTCCAGGCGGGGGCGAGGCGGTCGAAGAGCAGGATCAGCAGCGAACCGGCCAAGGCGATCACCAGGATGCCGATCGCCGGCGGAAGCCGGAGCCAGCGGTGATTGAGATAACCGAGCGCCGCCGCGAACCCGAGCAGGACGGCGGCGATGTCGAACAGACTCATGGGATTCCCGGCAGCCTACCCAACCGGGGAACCCCGTCACGCGCAATCGCCCGTCAGGCCGGCTGGATGACCAGCGCGGGCGGCGGCTCGGCTGGCGTATCCGACAGGCGGATTCCGTTTTCCACCACCCCGCGCGCGATGGCGTAGCGGGTCAGGCCGGCGACATCGTGGATGTTGAGCTTGTTCATGAGCTGCTGGCGGTGTTTCTCCACCGTCTTGATGCTGATGCTGAGGGCGCAGGCGATGTGCTTGTTCACGTGGCCCTCGGCGACAAGCTGCAGCACCTCCATCTCCCGCGGAGTGAGCTGCTCGCTGCGGCGCCGCAGCGGCCGGCCCTTGACGTAGGCCTCGCGGTAGTAGTCGAGCAGGCGCTTGGAGATGGACGGGCTGAAGAACGCGTTGCCTTTGTGCGCCTCGCGGATGGCCTTCAGCAGGTCGTTGGCCGCCGTCTGCTTGATCAGGTAGCCGGACGCCCCCGCCTCGGTGAGCTGGTGCACGTATTCGTCATCGCCATATGACGAGAGGATCAGCACCCGCGTCGGCAGGCCCTCGCGGATGATCTGGCGGGTGGCCTCGAGCCCGTTGAGCTGGGGCATGGCGATGTCCATCACGGCGACATTCGGCAGGAGGCGCTGCGCCAGCTGCACCGCCTGGCGGCCGTTTTCCGCCTCGGCCACCACTTCGATGTCGGGTTCGGAGGAAAGGAGCGAACGGAGGCCCTGGCGGACCACCGTGTGATCGTCAGCTAGCAAGACGGATATTTTCTTCATGGGAGGAATGGGTTCGCGCCGGAGTCTGAGCCCCGCCGCCCGGCTCCGAAATCCCGGCCGGCGCGGCCGCGCGGGGGGCGGGATCGAGAGGCACGACAATGCGGACGGTGGTGCCCCTCCCGGAAACCGAATCGATCGAGAACCGGCCGTCGACCAGCCGGACCCGCTCGCGCATGCCGACCAGGCCGAGCCGGCCCGCCTGTCGGCCGGCCGCGGCCGCCGCCGGCGGAAACGCCCGGCCGTTGTCGGCCACCTCCATCGTCAGGGCTCGGCCGTCGGAGGCGAATTCGATGCGGACCCGGGTGGCGTGCGCGTGCTTGAAGACGTTGCTCAGCGCCTCCTGCGCGACCCGGAAGACGACCTCCGCCCCCTGCCGGCCGAGGCGGGCGAGGTCCGGATGCGCGATCAATTCGGTGCGGATGCCTGTGCGCCGGGCGTACGTGGCCACGTGCGCCCGGAGCGCCGCGTGCGCCCCGAGATGGTCGAGCATGGCGGGCCGCAACTCGCGGGCGAAGGCATGGACCGTCTCCATGCTTTGCGCGAGCAGGGCCTCGGCCTCCGCGACCTTCCGCAGAAAATCCCGATCGCGGCCCGCCTGTCGCTTCAGCATGGCCACCGCCACATTGACGGCCGTCAGGGCCTGCCCCACCTCGTCGTGCAATTCGCGGCTGATCCGCCCGCGCTCCTCCTCCTGGGCGGTCAGGATCCGCCCGGAAAGCTCCCTCAGCGACTCCTCCGCCCTTTGCCGGACGGACACCTCCCCCTGCAGCCTGGCGTTGCTGGCCTCGAGCGCCTCCGCCCGTTCACCCAGCTCCGCGTTCAGCTCCTCCAGCCGCTCCAGCGCAACCCGGAACCCGCGATGGGCCGCCTCGAAGGGGGAAAGCACCTCCAGCAGAAACGCTTCGAGCGCCGGCGCCAAGGGGCCTCCGGGAAGCAGCCCCTCGGCGAGGGCCTGGTGATGAAGCCGGATCATGTCGAATACGCCGAGACCGGCGCTCAGCGCCGCGCGTCCGAGCTCATAAGCCTGCTGGAGATTCTCCTCGTCCGGCCGCGCGAGATAATCGCGCAGGACATCCTGGTAAGTGACCGGCAGGCTGGAGCGGAGGAGGTTCATCGTCGGAGGATCGTTAGAGAGGCGAGCTAGCCGGCTCCGACCGCTGGGCGCCGCGCCCCAGGGTCTCCGACTCCTGCTCGGACAGCCATTTCGTCATCGTGACCGTGGTTCCGCGCCCCACCGCGGAAACGATGTCGAACTCGTCCATCAGCCACTTGGCGCCCGGGAGCCCGACACCCAGACCTCGTCTGCTGGAATAGCCATACTGCATGGCTTGCGCAACGTCGGCGATGCCCGGCCCGTGGTCCCGCGCCACGATGCGCAGCCCGCGCCGCCCCCGGTCCGAGACCTCCCACATCACCATTTCGCCCTCCGTCGCGTGATCCACGATGTTCCGGGCCACTTCGGAGATGGCGGCGGCAAGGAGCGTGACCTCCGCGCCGCCGAAACCCATGGCGATCGCGCTCGTCCGTCCGCACTGGCGGGCGGCGACGATGTCCGCGGCGCAGCGAATGGGAGTTCGGATCTCGCCATTCACAGGTCGGCCGCCGCCCGGAAGCGGATGCTCGGCCGGGGCGAAGCCGGATGAAAGTTGAAGAGTACGCACACGGAAATACGGGAGTTGTCAGGTGCCAGGCGGATCGGCATCGGCGGATGCCCGGCCGTCCGGATAGCCGCTGGAGCCCGAAGCACGCGTGGGTTAGTACCCCATGGGGCAAGCCAGTTCCGCACGTCCGGACCTGCACACCCTCGGGCGCGAAGGGAGCGGAGCTTTCCCGGGAGCGGACACCGGAAATTTTCCGGGCTTGTCACTTCCGCAGACACCGGTGGGGTGGCGCAGCCCGCCCTTTTCGGTCCCCACCCACCTGCCGCACTCCCTCCTCCCGCTGACTAAGCGACCGGGCCATGCGAATCCTCTTTGTACACGACCGGCTCGGAGCCTTCGGCGGAGCCGAAGCCAACATTCTTGCGTGCGCCGCGGCCTTGCGCGGACGCGGGCACGAGATCGGCCTCGCCCACGGCCGAAGCACCGGCGCGGGCGCGTCCGATTGGGCGGCGGCCTTCCCCAAGCTCTATCCGCTGCCGCCGCGAGCCGGAGGCCCGGCGATGGAAGCGGCGCTCGCCGCCTTTCGGCCGGAGGTGATCTATCTGCACAAGATGGCGGACCCCGGCGTCCTGGGCGCGCTCGGACGAACCGGGCCATCCGTCGCCCGCATGGTTCACGATCACGATCTGTATTGCATGCGGGGTTACAAGTACGGCGTCCTCAGCAGGAAGATATGCCGGCGTCCGGCATCCTGGCAATGCCTGTTCCCCTGCGGCGCGTGCGTCGGGCGCAACAGGGGCGGCGCCTTCCCGCTCCGCTGGGTCAGCTATCCGGCGAAGCGGCTGGAACTCGACTTGAACCGCCGGTTCGCCCGCCTCCTGGTCGCCACAACCTACATGCGCGAGGAATTGCTTCGCAACGGCTTCTCCGCGGACCGGATCGAGATCCATCCGCCCGTGCCGGTTCCGGCCTCGCCGACCGATGCGCCGAGCTTCGGCCCTCGCAACCTCATCGTCTATGCCGGGCAGCTCATCAGGGGCAAGGGGGTCGACGTCCTCGTCGAGGCGCTCGCGCGGGTTGCCGCGCCCTTCGAGTGCGACATCCTGGGCGACGGACCCCATCGCACGGATTGCGAGAGGCTGAGCCGGCGCCTCGGCCTGGATGGGCGCGTCCGCTTCGCCGGTTTCGTGGGCCAGAGGGAAATCGCCGCGCGCCATCGGGAGGCGAGCGTCGCCGTCATGAGCTCTCTTTGGCCGGAGCCGTTCGGCGCCGCCGGATTGGAGGCGATGCGCCATGGCCTGCCCGTGGTCGCCTTCGACGCGGGCGGCATCCGCGAGTGGTTGATCGACGGGGTCAACGGCCGGCTTGTTCCGTGGATGGACCGGGAGGCCTTCGCCCGCGCGATCGACGGGCTTCTGCGCGACAAGGCGGAGGCCCGCCGGCTCGGCGATAACGGACGCCGGCTGGCGGAGGACCGCTTCAATTTCGGGCGCTATATCGCGGGGCTGGAGGACGTCCTCGCGCGGACCGCCTCGCCGCACCGGATCGACTGACGATGAACCTCGCTCCCACCGCTCCCGATCCCGCGCTCCTTGGCCAATTCGCCCGGTTTCAAACCCGTGCCGGGCTGAGCCGGCTCCGCTGTCGCGTGTGGGCCCGCCGGCAGGCGTGGCGTTGGGTGACAGGCGGGACGGCGGCGGCCAAGCGAGGGTTCGACGCCGCGGCCAGCGCGGCGGCGCTTCTGATCCTGAGCCCGCTGCTTTTGCTCATCGCCGCGCTGATCGCATTCGAGGACGGGGGGCCGATCCTCTTCGCCCAGACCCGCATCGGCGAATGCGGACGTGCATTCCGGATGCTCAAGTTCCGGTCGATGCGGGTCGACGCGGAGGATCGGCTGGCCGAGGTCCTCGCCGCAAATCACCATGCGACCGGGGTCACCTTCAAACTCAGGCGCGACCCCCGGGTGACCCGGGTGGGGCGCTGGCTCCGGCGCTTCTCGTTGGACGAACTGCCTCAGCTCTACAACGTCCTGGTCGGCGACATGTCGCTCGTGGGGCCCCGCCCGCCCGTGCCTCGCGAGGTGGACAAGTACAGCCTCGCCGATCGGAGGCGTCTCCTGGTCAAGCCCGGCCTCACCTGCCTCTGGCAGATCAGCGGCCGGGCGGAGATCGACTTCCCCGGGCAAGTCCTCCTGGACGTGGCCTACATCGAAAACCAAAGCCTGGGTCAGGATCTGCGCATCTTGGTCCGGACCCTGCCGGCCGTGATCTTCGGAGCGGGAGCCTACTGATGAAGAGCCTTCTCATCTGTCCCTCCATCCGGCCGGCCGTGCCGGTCCTCGCCGATCCGGCGCCGCTCGCATTGGCGCCGGTCCTCGGTCAAACGTTGCTCGCCGTCTGGATTGAACGGCTGGCGTTGCTCGGAGTCCGCGAGGTGCGGATCGTTGCGCCCGACCGGCCGGCCTCCATCCGGAAGGCGGTCGGCGACGGCAGCCGCTGGGGCCTCCGGATCGAAGTCCTTGCGGCTGGGTCCGAACCCACCGTTGGGGAAGCGGCCGCCCGCTACCGGGCCGCCGGAGAACGAGGCTGGATGGATCCGCCGTACGACATCGCGCTGCTGGACCGGCTTCCCGGCCGGCCCGACCTTCCTCTCTTCACCACCTATGCAGCCTGGTTCGCGGCGGTCCTCTCCTGGCTGCCCGAAGCCGTGACCCCGGCCCGCGTCCGGGTCTGCCAACCCCAGCCCGGCGTCTGGATCGGCCGGCGCGCGCACATCGCGGCTTCGGCCCGGCTGCACGCCCCATGCTGGATCGGCGACCTCGCCTACGTGGGCCCCGGAGCAGTGGTTGGGCCATCCGTCGTCCTGGAGGACCGCTCGGTCGTCGAACGCGGTGCGCGCGTGTGCGCAAGCATCGTCGGACCCGACACCTTCGTCGGGCGGATGACCCGGGTATCCGATTCGCTCGCCTCCGGCTCCATGCTCACCAACTGGCGCTCCGGCTCGTCCCTCCGGGTGCCCGACGCGTTCCTCCTGTGTTCGCTCGCGCGCCCCCGGCCGGCCCCCCAGCCCGCCCTTCCCGCGCCCGCGGGGACGGCTGCCCCTTCGCTCCTTCGGGCGGGAGCCTCGCTTGCGGCGTGGTGGGGCCGGTTCGAAGGATCGTCCCGATCGCTGAAACCGCCCGCATGATTCCTCCCTATGAAAATTGAAAATGACGGACCCAACGTGACCATTTCCGAACTGACGGAACTCACCGCGGTCAACTCCGGGCAATTTCGGGACCGGGTCGGCGCCGTCCTGCCGGCGGCGCCAAGCCTGATCGAAATCGACCTGTCCCAAACCCAATTCGTGGACAGCAGCGGCCTCGGCGCCCTGTTCGCCCTGTACCGGTCCGCCGGCGACGGCAAGGGCGCCCGCCTTCGCCTGGTCAATCCGGGACCCGAGATCCAGCAGCTTTTCGAGCTCACCCAGATGCATCAGCTCTTCGAGATTGTTCAACGCTAGCCGCCCGCAATGACCGATCCAGCATTGCAGCCGGGGCGGGGAGCGTCCCTGCGCCGGCCTTTTTCGCCCGATTTCGAGTCCGCCCGGCACGCGGCTGCGGAGGTGCGCGTCTTCCTGGCGGCGCACGCGGTGGGCCGCGCGGAACTTTTCGCCTGCGAACTGTGCGCGGCCGAGGCGTGCAACAACGCAGTCGAATACGCGGCGGAGTCCGCCCAGCAACCGACCATCGAGGCCTCCGTCGGCCCCGAGCGCATCGAGCTGCGGGTGACCGACCACACACCCGGATTCGAGCTGCCGGACGGTCCGGTGCCGCCTGCGCCCGCCGCGGAACGCGGCCGGGGGCTGTTCCTCATCCGCTCGCTTATGGACGAGGTCGCCTATTATCGCGGGCGCGGCCGAAACCTTCTCGTCATGGGAAAATCCCGCATCCGGCCCTCGCCGCCGCTCCCCAATTCGTCGTCGCCGGCCGACGAGCTTCGCAGGGAGCTCTCCGAATACAGGCGCACGGTGGCCGGCATGGCCCGGGAGCTGTGCTTCCGCTCGGAGATGCTTTCGGCCGTCTTTCGCTGCTGCGCCGAATTGGGCCGCGGCGGGGATGCCGACGGCTTCGAAGAGCGCCTGCTCGACGATCTTCTGCATCTCACCTCGGCCGATTGGTACGTCCTGAGGCTCCTGGCTCCGGGCGACGGGCACCTCGCCGTTGCGGCGGCTTCAGAACCC
>JBOHXF010000244.1:0-7092 GCA_050737455.1 Opitutaceae bacterium
GGCGGTCGCCAGCACGTGGGAGGACGAGTGGCGGAGTTCTTGGAGGGGGGTCATGGGCATGCGGAAGAGGCGAAACTCCCCTTGCTACTATCTCGGCGAGGAAACGAAAAGGATGAAAGCAGGCCCCCAGCGACTCCCGGCTTCCAGTCACGCCGCCATCGTCTTTGTCCGCGTCCGCGAACTGCGCCTGGAAGTGCTTTTGGCGGGAGGAACCCGGCACGTGGTCCGTTACCCCGAGCAGTGGCGGGTGAGCCCCGAGTCCGGGCGGGTCCTCCTGTATGCCGGTCGGGGTCGGCCGGCCGTGCAGGTCGATCCGGGCGAGGTGGTGGGGCTCAACGCCCTGCCGGTTGACAATCCGCCATGAAAGGAAACCCTCATGAAGGCCATGACCTGGGAAGAGATGTGCGCGGACCCGAACCTGCGGGACCTGCCGTTCAAGATCGAGCAGGATCGCTACGGGAGGGTCGTCATGAGCCCGGTCTCGCCTAATCACGGGCGGCTTCAGGGTCGGATCAACAATCTTCTTTCGCAAATGCTCCCGGGCTGGGTCGTTTTCGTGGAGGGCGGGGTCGATTCGGAGGACGGCACAAAATCGCCCGATGTGTCGGCCTTGCCGAAGGAACGCTTCGGGCGGATAAATGGCAAAGCGAGCCTCAGCGAGGCGCCTGATCTCGCCGTGGAGGTGCTTTCGCCCGCCAACCGTCCCGAGGAAATGAACGAGAAGAGGAGGCTTTTCGCCGCGCGCGGCTGCCGCGAGTTCTGGACGTGCTCCGAGGATGGTGCGATGACGTTCTGCGATGGTCCGACCGGGAAGCGCTTGGCCCGGTCCGCGCTCTGCCCACGGTTTCCCGCCATGGTTTCGCTGGAGTAGGGCGGTTCTCTGCAATCGATGGCTCGAAATTGAACGGTCTGTCGAGGCGGATTGAGCTGAATAAAGGCCAATGCCTGCTTGGGTAGGGCGAGGGTTGACGCAAGAGCCAGAGGCCTTGAGGAATTGCGTAAGACCGGCAATTCCCGGCAGGGAACCAGCCCAGGGCGTAACCCGGGAATTTTCTGAAATTCCGGGCTGACGCCGCCGCAAAACCGGCCGGTCAGGGGCGTTTTTGTTCCAGCCGGTAGCCGTCCTTGCCGTCGATCATGGACCAGCCCGCCGCGGCGATTTCGGCGCGGAGCGCGTCCGCCGCGCCGAAGTCCTTCGCCTTTTTGGCGTTCCAGCGCTTCTCGGCAAGCGCGGCCACCGCCCTCGGGACTTCGGCCGCGACGGCGGGTTCGCCGGGCGCCGGCATCCGCGAAAGGTCGAAGCCCAGCAGCCAGACCGCGGCCTCCAGGGATTTCAGGCGGGCCTCCGCCTCCGCGGGGCTCAGGGAGCCGGGGGGAATCCGCTTGATCACGGCAAAAAGTTCACCCAGGGCCTTCGGCAGATTGAGGTCGTCCTCCAAGGCCTGGCGGACAACGTCGAAGGGACCTTCGGCGATGGGAGCCGCCTCGGCCGGCGGATTCGAACGCTCTCCGGCGGTTTCCGCGCGCGATGCCAGGCTTTCCCGGAACTGCCGCAGCGTCCCCAGGGCGCTCTCCGCCGCGTGGAGCGACTCCAGCATGAAATTGAGCTGTTTGCGGGGATGGCCGGATAGCAGGACATAACGCACGGCCATCGGCGAATAGCCCTTCCCGGTGAGGTCGCCCAGCGTGTAATAGTTCCCTTTGCTTTTGCTCATCGTGGTCCCGTTCACGAGCAGGTGCTCGCTGTGGTACCACTGGCGGGAAAAGGTCTTCCCCGTGCAGCATTCGCTCTGCGCGATCTCGTTCTCGTGGTGCGGGAACAGGAGATCGACCCCGCCCGTGTGCAGGTCGATCGTGTCGCCCAGGTGCCGGCGGATCATTGCGCTGCACTCGATGTGCCATCCCGGCCGCCCCGGGGACGCGCCGTCGGGGCCGGGCCATTTGACGTCCCCGTCCTCCTCGGGCTTGTACGCCTTCCAAAGCGCGAAATCGCCCAGGTCGTCCTTGTGGTCGGCGTCGAAGGCGCGGTTCGTCACCTTGAGCTCCCGCTCCTTGATATGGGACAAGGCGCCGTAGCCCGGAAACGAGCCGATCCGGAAATAAACCGATCCATCCGGAGCGCGGTAGGCGTTGCCTTTGCGCATCAGCGCCTCGATCATTTCCACCTGCTCCCGGATATTGCCGGTGGCGGTGGGCTCGGCGTGCGGCCGGAGGCAATTGAGCGCGGCGCAATCGCGGTGGAACAGATCGGTCCATTCCCGGGTGATCTCGGCGAGCGGGCGGCCCTCCTTGCGGCTCTGGCCGATGGTCCGGTCGTCCACGTCCGTCAGATTGCGGACGTGCCGGACCTTGCCCGGACCGAATTGCCGCTCCAACATCCGTCGGAGGACGTCATTGACGAGAAACGTCCGGAAATTGCCGATGTGCGCCGGGTTGTACACCGTCGGGCCGCAGTTGTAGAACCGGAGGACGCCGTCCGGCTGGCCGGCGGTCGGTTCGCGCAATTCACGCGAGAGGGAATCGTGCAGGCGGAGGGCCATGGATGATTGGAACGAGTCGCTTGCGGCCCGGCGGCGGGTCCTGTAGAGACAAGTCCAGACAAGCAACATCGCCATGGCTGAAAATTTCAAGCTCGACCTCGTCCATCGGCCCCGGCGGCTGCGCCGCACGGCCGGGCTGCGCTCCCTGGTGCGGGAAACCGTCCTTCGGCCGGAGGATTTCATCGCGCCGGTCTTCGTGGTCGAGGGCAAAGGGCGCCCCGAGGCAATCGCCTCCATGCCGGGGGTCAGCCGGCTGCCCATCCCCGAGTTGGTCCGGGAATGCCGCGCCCTGCGCAAGGTTGGGGTGCCGGCCGTGGCCCTTTTCCCCAAGCTGGACTCTCGCCTCAAGGACGAGGAGGGGACTGCGGCGCTGGCCGAGGACGGCCTCATCCTGCGCGCCGTCCGGGCCGTGAAGCGGGCCGTCCCGGACATGGTGGTGATGACCGACATCGCGCTGGACCCCTACACGACCCACGGCCATGACGGCGTCCTCACCGCGGACGGCCGGGACGTGGACAACGACCGCACCGTCCATCTTCTCGCAAAGATGGCCGTGCTCCATGCCCGGGCCGGGGTGGATCTGGTTGCTCCAAGCGACATGATGGACGGCCGGATCGGCGCCGTCCGCCGCGCGCTCGACGCGGCCGATTTCGACGCCACGGCCATCATGGCCTATTCCGCGAAGTTCGCGTCCGCCTATTACGGCCCCTTCCGGGAGGCCGTCGGCAGCGCCAAGGCCGCCGGCACGAAGTCCCTGGACAAGGGCACGTACCAACTCGACCCGGCGAACCGCCGGGAGGCCCTGATCGAAGCCGGCCTGGACGAGGCGGAGGGCGCCGACATCCTCATGGTTAAGCCCGCCGGCGCGTACCTCGACATCATCCGGGACGTGCGTCAGGCAACCCGCAAGCCGGTCGCCGCCTACCAGGTATCCGGCGAGTACGCCCAGATCCAGGCCGCCGCCCGGCTCGGGTGGCTCGATCTTGCCCGGACGCGATGCGAATCGCTCCTCGCCATCAAGCGAGCCGGCGCGGACATGATCCTGACCTATTTCGCCCGGGAGATGGCGGCCGAACTGGGCTAGCCGGCTGGGCCGGCCGAGGGTCTACTTTTTTCCCCGGGATTTCTTGCGGGGCTTCTCGGAGCCCTCACTTCCTTCCTCTTCCTCATCCTCCTCGGCGTCATCCTTATCGTCCGAATCCTTGTCGTCCGAATCCTTGTCCTCGTCTTCCTCCTTGCCTTCCTCTTCGGCCTTCTCGCCCTCGTCGTCCTCATCCCATTTCAGCGACTCGTCGTTCTTCAGCTTCTCCTCCTCCTCCTCGTCCAGTTCCGGCAGCTCCTCCTCGGTCTCCTCCTCCTTAGCGACGGGCTCGTCGTCCGTCTCATGGCCCGCCGGCATGTAGTCGAGAATGGCGGTGAGCTCCTCGAAGCTGTGCACCGCGCGCCCCTCGATGAAATGCGCATTCTGGTCCTCCCGGATCTCGTCCTCCACCTCGTCCACCGAGAGCTTGGCTTCGAAGTCGAAAAGGTCGTTGAGCATCTTCACCCGGCAGCGCGTGAGATGGTCCAGCAGGTCGGCGTAGGGACCGTGCTCCTCGTCGATGACGTCCGGTAAAGCGAACAGCTTCTCGTCGGATTCGAACAGCGACTCCTTGACCCGCTTGAGGCGCACTTTGCCGCTTCCGAGATCCCGCTCGATTCGGAACGAAATGAACGCGGACTCGAAGGCGTCCTGGTCGAAGCCGTAGTCGCGGAGCGGCTCAACCAGTTCGATGAGATGCGCGACCTGGCGCGGATCGATGATGCTGAGGCCGTCCACATCCCAGCGCACAGGGTCGCTGGTTTCGGCGACCCACCAGTTGTGGTCTTCGCCGAGGCGGACGACGGTCCATTCGAGAGTCAAGGTTGGCTTGGCCATGGAATTCGAGGCGCAGCGTGCGAGGGGTGACTTAAAAAACAAGCACAAAAATCGAATACATAACTGCCTGTTCCGAACAAACTTCGGCCGGCCCGGCCGAGGGGGGCGACGGCTTCGCGACCGTGCGCCGGCGCACGGCGTTTCGCACATTGCGTTTTGGGAGCACCGTTGCAGCGTCGTCGCGCATGGGCGTCTGCTATGAGAAGCTGGTTAGACCCGCACTTTTCAAATTGGAGGCCGAAGAGGCGCACGAATTCGCGGTGTGGGCCCTGGCCGCCCTGGGCGCATGCCCGCCGCTGTGCCGGCTTCTGGCGAGGCTCGGCGGGCGGACGCCGCAGTCCACGGTGACGGCCTTCGGCCTCGATTTTCCCAATCCCGTCGGGCTCGCCGCCGGCCTCGACAAGAGCGGGCGCGCCTGGCCGGCCGCATCCGCCCTGGGCTTCGGCTTCGTCGAAATCGGCACCGTGACCGCGCGAGCGCAGCCGGGCAATCCCCGTCCGAGGGTTTTCCGCTATCCGGCCCAGCGAGCGGCCGTCAATCGGATGGGGTTCAACAACGACGGCGCCGCGCGCGTCGCGGCGCGGCTCGCGCGCCGTCCCGGGCCGGGGCACCGGCCTATCCCGCTCGGCATCAATCTCGGAAAGTCCAAGGCGGCCGACATCGACGAGGCCACGCAGGATTACCTGGCGAGTTTCGGCCGGCTCGCGGATTTCGCGGATTATCTGGTCCTCAACGTCTCCAGCCCGAACACGCCCGGGCTGCGCGAATTGCAGGGGGAGGGGAGGCTGCGCGAGCTCCTGAGCGCCATCACCCGGGCCAACCGGTCCCGGGCCGGCCAGCCGGGCCGCCGGCGGGTTCCGATTCTGCTCAAGATCGCGCCGGACCTCGCGGAGCCGCAGATCGACGCGGTGCTGGCCGTCATCGCGGAATTCGAGCTCGACGGCGTCATCGCGACGAACACAACGATTGCACGCCCGCCGGAGATGGGCGGCCGTTTCGAGGCGGGCGGGCTCAGCGGCGCCCCCTTGTGCGCCCGCTCCACGGAGGTGATCCGCCACATCGCGCGGGCAACCGGCGGCCGGCTCCCGATCGTCGGGGTGGGCGGCATCATGGACGGCGCATCGGCCCGCGAAAAATTGGACGCGGGGGCGATCCTGATCCAAGTCTTCACTGGGCTCGTCTACCGCGGTCCGTTCTTCGCCCGGGAATTGGCCCGGGCCCTCGCGAGACCCGGTTAGCATTTCACCGCCGCGGGTTTTCTTCAGGCCGAAGTTTGCCGCGGGCCGCGCTCCGAAAGCGGGCTCCATGGGAATGGCCGCGTTTCCGCTTCCGGTCCAGAGCCGAAACCTATCGGGACCGGAGGCAGGGGTGCGCCACGGCCCTAGATGGTCCAGTCCTGCCCTCCGGGCTGCCCGAGCAGCGATTCCTTTTTCTGCCGCGGCCGAACGACCGAGGACTGGTCGCCCTGGTAGTACGCGATGCTGTTGGCCGGCATCGACTGCATGAGCCAGACATTGGAGCCCACGATGGAATTTTCGCCGATGACGGTGTCGCCCCCGAGAATGGTCGCCCCCGGGTAAACGATGACGCCGTCCTGCAGGCTCGGATGCCGGCGGACGCCCTTCACAGGGAGGCCCTTGTCGTCCGTGACGAACGATTTCGCGCCCAGGGTGACGCCCTGGTACAGCTTCACGTGTGAGCCGATCCGCGCCGTCTCGCCGATCACGACGCCGGTGCCGTGATCGATAAAAAAGTACGGTCCGATCTCCGCGCCGGGGTGGATGTCGCAGCCGGTCCGCTCGTGCGCGAATTCCGTCATCATCCGGGGAAGCAGTGGCACGCCCAGCCGGTGGAGGACATGCGCAATCCTTTGGATGGAGATCACGAGGACGCAGGGATACGCGAGGATGATTTCCTCCAGAGTGCCCGCCGCCGGGTCGCCCTCGTAGGCGGCGAGCACGTCGGTCCGGACGAGCTTGCGCAGGGACGGCAGCCGTTCCAGCGAAGCCCCGGCGATTTCAAGAGCCCGCGGGCCCGGATCGGGATCCCGGGCGAAGCGCAGGCACCGTTCGATCTCCGCCGTCAGTCGGGCGCCGACTCGGGTCAGCAGCGCGTCGACGAACGCCGGCACCTGTTTTTTCTCGAGGGGCTTGTCCTCGAAGAATCCAGGGAAAAGCAGATGCATGAATTCCCGCGACAGCTCGTTGACCGAATCCTGGGCCGGCAGATTGGCGCCGTCCAAGTGGTTGATGCCCCCGTCGGCATCGTAGGATGCCAGGAGAGCGGCCTTGATCTCGTCGTGGGTCATGGGCGTGAACGGTCGAGCGTCGGCCAACACCGCGCCCGCGTCAAAGCAAAGCTGGCCCCCGGCTCCGCCGGGGGCCTCTTGCGCTCGACGATGACATCGCGTCGGGATGCGCGCGTTTTCCCTCCGGCCAACCCGTCGGCAATCCGGAGATGGGGCGCCGTTTCGCGCCCGCTCGGGGCTAGCCGTGCTTGGCGTAGATCTTCTGCAGGATCGCCGGCGCAGCCTCGGTCGGCGGGGCCGCCTCCGCGGCACCCCGGCTGAGGCTGTATTTGAGGAGAAGCTGCTCATTCTCCTTTTCGATTTGCAGAATCTGAAGGATGCGGGAT
>JBOHXF010000245.1:0-3302 GCA_050737455.1 Opitutaceae bacterium
CTCCTCTACCGCCCATGAGAGCCCACCCCCTCATTCTCGCGCTGCTCGTCGTTCTCTGCGGCTCGGCGTCCGCGGCCGGGAACGACAACGCACGAATCGAAGCCCTGCTCGGGAAGATGACGCTTGAGGAAAAGGCCGGGCAATTGAATCAGCTCTCGGTGGAATGCCTGCCGGGCCCGGTACACGGCGCCGACACGGGCGACGAACTCGTGCGAAGGGGGCTGGTCGGCAGCGTGCTCGACGCGAACACCGCCTACGAGACCAATTTTTATCAGCGGGAGGCGATCGAGGACACCCGTCTGCATATTCCCCTGCTCTTCGGTCTGGATGTGATTCACGGCTTCCGCACAATCTTCCCCGTTCCGCTGGGTTTGTCGGCCTCCTGGGATCCCCGGCTGGTCGAACGCACCGCCCGCTTCGCCGCTCACGAGGCGGCCCTCCAGGGAGTCAGGTGGACCTTTTCGCCGATGGTCGACATCGCGCGGGATCCGCGCTGGGGCCGGATCGTCGAGGGCGCCGGGGAGGATCCGTATCTCGGCGCCGCGATGGCGCGCGCGTACGTGCGGGGCTATCAGGGCCGCAAGCTCGACGAGCCCGGCTCGATCCTCGCCTGCGCGAAGCACTTCGTCGGCTACGGCGCCGCGGAGGGCGGACGCGCGTACAACACCACGGAAATTTCCGAGCGCACGCTGCGCGAGGTGTACCTGCCGCCCTTCCGCGCGGCAACCGACGCCGGCGCCGCTACCGTCATGTCCGCGTTCAATGCGCTGGACGGCGTTCCCGCGAGCGCCAATGCGTTCACCCTTTCGACCATCCTGAAGGGCGAATGGCGGTTCCCCGGTTTCGTCGTGAGCGATTGGGGAGCCGTCCCCGAGCTGATGCTCCACGGCATCGCCAACGACGAGGCGACCGCCGCCCGCAAGGCCTTCATGGCGGGCGTGGACATGGACATGCAAAGCACATTGTTTCTGTATCATCTTCCGGACCTGGTCCGCTCGGGCGCGGTGCCCCGGTCGCGGCTGGACGATGCGGTGCGGCGCGTCCTGCGGCTGAAGTTCGCGCTTGGGCTCTTCGATCATCCCTACGTCGCCGATCCGGGCTCCCCCTTCCCGCCGATCGCGGCCGAAGGCCGCGCACTGGCCCGGCGGGCGGCCGAAGAATCGTTCGTCCTTCTGGAAAATCGGCCGTTCGACGGCGCACGCCTGCTGCCGCTCGCCGCCGCTCCCCGCCGGCGCATCGCGCTCATCGGTCCGCTGGCCGGCAGCGCAGGCGATATGCTGGGTTCGTGGACGTGCCAGGGCAATCCGCGGGACGTGGTCACCCTCGAAAGCGCGCTGACCGAGTACGCGAATGCGACGGGGATGAACCTGGTGTATGCGAAAGGGACGGGTGTCGCCGGAGCGCCCGACGGCGGATTCGCCGAGGCGATCGCGGCGGCCAAGAACGCGGACATCGCCGTCGTGGCGCTCGGAGAAGGCGGGCACGACACCGGCGAAGCAAGCTCCCGGGCGAACCTGAACCTGCCCGGTGACCAGGAGGCGCTGCTTGAGGCCGTTGTCGCCACAGGCACCCCGGTCGTCCTCATCGTCTTCAGCGGGCGGCCCCTCACGATCAGTTGGGCGGCCACGCACGTTCCGGCGATCCTCATGGCGTGGTTTCCAGGCCTGGAAGCCGGCCCGGCGCTGGTGCGGACGCTCTTCGGCGAAGCCTCCCCTTCGGGCCGGCTAACCGTCTCCATTCCCCGGACCGTGGGGCAAGTGCCGATCTATTACGACGCCCTGAACACAGGGCGGCCGGCCTCCGATCCCATCGGCCTCGGAATCAACCCGGCCAGCGAACGGTACGTGTCCGGCTACATCGACGAGCCGAGCACGCCGCTCTACCCGTTCGGCTACGGCCTCACCTACACCTCCTTCAGCTATTCGCCGCCCGAGGTCGACACTGCAACCGTGAGCGCGAAGGCCATCGAGAATGGCGCCCGGATCTCGGTGGCGGCCGACGTCCGCAACACCGGCGCGCGGGCGGGGACCGCCGTCGCACAGCTCTATATCCGCTGGCGCGGGACCAGCGTCGCCCGTCCGGTCCGCGAGCTGAAGGGCTTCCGGCGGGTGGACCTCGCCCCCGGCGCCAGCCGGCATCTGGTGTTCGCCCTCGGGCGCGACGAGCTGCAGTTCTGGGGCCTCGACCGGAAGTTCGAGGTGGAGCCCGGCTCCCTTTACGTCTGGGTCGCAGGGAGTTCGACCGGGGGGATTCCGGTCAAGGTGACGGTGGGGCCGTGAGTAGGCGGCTTGTCCGGATTCGTCGGCGGTTTTGCGGATTATCGGGTCCTGCGAGCCGCCCGTTCAGCTACGGCGCGGCCGCCTATCGCATTGCTAAAGGCTGGTGGACCAGACCGGGATCAAACCGGCGACCTCTTCGTTGCGAACGAAGCGCTCTATCAACTGAGCTACTGGCCCGAGTGGAACGGGCATTAATGGAAAACGGTCCGGGGCAAGTCAACGAAAGACGAGGAGCAGGATCGCCGTGAGAAGGATGAAAGCCGCCGCCGCCGTGTAGAGGATTTTTTGGGCTCGGCGGGCTTTGCGCTTTTCTTCGTCGGTGTAGGCCATTGGAATGAGGAGGTTATGGGGTCGCGGCACTGGCTCGTGAAGCAGGAACCGGAGAGCTACTCCTGGGACGACTTCGTCCGGGACGGCCGAACGGACTGGACGGGCGTGCGCAATTTTCAGGCTAGGAACAATCTGAGGGCGATGGACGATGGGGACCGGGTGCTGTTTTACGCCAGCGGCGGACCCAAGACGGTGATGGGTACTGCCGTGGTTTCCAAGGCGGCGTTCGCCGACCCGACGGCGAAGGAGGGCGATTGGGCCGCCGTGGAGCTGAAGGCCGGCGCTCCCCTGCCCCGGCCGGTTTCCCTCGCGGAAATCAAGGCCGATCCGGCGCTGCGGCGCGCGCCCCTCGTCCGGCACACCCGGCTCTCGGTGATGCCGCTCGAAAAGGCGGACTTTGAACGGATTGTCGCCCTCGCCGCGAAACCGGCGCGGCGCGGATAACCCGGACCGCCTCCCGTGCTGGTCGGCCAACTCACGATTCTCGCGCCGGGGCTGCTCGGGGGATCGATCGGCATGGCCGCCAAGGAAAACGGCGTGGCGGATCGCGTCGTGGTTTGGGCCAGGCGCGAGGAGACGCGGCGCGCGCTTGCCGGACAGGGCTGGTGCGACGGGACGGCCGACGACCCGGCCGCGGCCGTCCGCTCGGCCGCGCTCGTCGTGGTCGCGGCACCTGTCGACGCGATCGTCGGG
>JBOHXF010000246.1:0-7429 GCA_050737455.1 Opitutaceae bacterium
GCCCGACACGGCGGCCTATGGCGCGACCACCTACATCCCGGGCATTCTCGAGGTCTACAACACGGTTCCCGGAGGCCTAGGCGCCGATCCCGTGCCGGCGGGCGGCGGCGGCAACGACGAATTCTACCAACTGGCGCCCGGCGTCAACGCGCCGCCCGGCGGAGGGCTTTACAGCATCGATCAATTGGTCGACATGGGCGTGTACAAGGACATCGGCAGCGCCTACGATCCGACGGCCATCGCGAAGGTGGAGGCCATTTACAATCTCGCGGGACACCAGACCCTGGCGGAGAGCCTGAAGCGCGAGGCCGGGACCGCCGCCTTGCAGCACACGTTCAGCCCGAATCTCATCGGATCGCTCACCGTGCTATACGCCCGGACGATCACCGGGTCGACGTTGAACGCGCAGCCCGTCTATCCGCAAGTCGACAACTCCGCCGATCCGTGGCTGGACGAGAACCTGGACTTCGGCGTGTTTCCGCCGCCGCCGGGTTCCCAATACTTGAACTACACCGCCCCCACGAATCCGTTCTCGTTGGCCTACCTTGAGGAGGGGGAGACCACCAGCACGGATGCGGACGGCGTGCCCGGCTATCCCAGCGGCAACGATGTCATCGTGCATCAACGCTTTGTCGATTACCCGCGAATTTTTCAAAACACCTCCACGCAGGCGAACATTGTCGGGCAGCTCGACGGCAAAATTGGCGACAACTACTCCTGGACGGGCTCCATCGACTACAGCCGCCAGCAGCTCCTGTACGAGAACATGAATGTCATCAACGCCGCGAACTTCCTGACGGACGTCAACGACGGCGCCGTCAATCCTTTCGCGATCGACCAGCCGCCGGGAGCCCTCCCGGGGAATCTCCTCGGCACAGCGTTTGTGGACGGAACCAGCACCTTGACCGTTGCGCAATTGATCTTCCGCGGGACGCCCTACCGGCTTCCCGCCGGGCGGATCGGTTTCGCGTTCGGCATCAGCTACGCCCGGGAGGTGTTCAACGCCAATGCCGATCAGAACTCGACCGACAACGGCTGGCTCGACGCGCCCTCCATCCTGCCCATCGACGCCCAGCGCAAGTGGGTTTCGTTATTCGCCGAGATCGAGATTCCCGTCTTCGGCGGAAGCCTGACCTTCCCCGGCATGCACGCGCTCAACGTGGACGTGGCCGGCCGCAACGACGACTACTACGGTGTCGCCGATGCGCGCACGCCGAAGATTTCGATGAAATACGAGCCGTTCGGCGACGATTTCGCGTTTCGGGCCACCGCCAGCAAGTCGTTCGCCGCCCCCCCGATGTACGACCTCTACGGTCCGGTCAATTCCGGCTCCTCGGAATCGATCACCTACACGCCGCTGGGATCGAGCCAGACGATCAGCAACGTCCAATTCGAGGCCGAAGGCGGTTCCAATCCGAAGCTGCAGCCGGCGACCGGCTCGACGTGGACGCTCGGCTTCGTGATGGATCCCAAGCTGGTGAAGGGCCTGAACGTTTCGTTCGATTTCTTCGAGGCGGTCATGAAGGGCCTGCCCGGAAGCATCGACGAGCAAACGATCATCCAAAGCGTCGAGGACCTGGGACCCGCTTCGCCCTACGCAGGCATGGTCCATTTCGGAACCGTCGACGGCGCGCCGGTCACGGCTCCGGGGCAGATCAGCACCCATCCCGAGCACGACGTCTGGATCTTCGCTGGGGAGATCAACATCGGTTCGACAGCCATCAAAGGGTGGGACGCCGCGGCGGACTATCGCCTCCCGACCGCGGTGGCCGGAACCATCGAGCTCAGTTCCGACGTCACGTTCTACAACAGCTACATGTACCAGGCGATTCCGACGGAAGATTACTATCAGTACGCCGGAACGGTGACGCAGAATCTGAACGGCACGGTTCCCCGGTACCGTCTGTACTCAACGCTGGACTGGACGCTGCGCGGCTGGGAATTCATCACGACCAACACCTTCATTCCTTCGGTGGCCGATGTGGGCTCCGGCGGCTCGAACGCCAGCGCCCCGGTCCACGTCGGCTCGTACCTTCAGGAGGACTTCGCCGGCTCGTACCACTTCGGCCGTGGATTCCTCGCGGGCCTGACCCTGACCGTCGGCGTCGACAACGCGTTCAACCGAAACATCCCGCCCTCCTATAACGCCATGGTGAACACCAATGGGGACGTCGGAGAATACGACGGTGCCATCGGCCGCATGTGGTACGGGGATATCGATTACACGTTCTGACCGGTGTTCGCCTTCGCAACCCGATTGCCGTGCGGGCAAACGGCCGCCGTCGATTTTGAGGTTGGCCGTCCACCCGTCCGGTGATTGCATCGCTCCTCGCGCCGAACGCGCGGGATGCCGCCATGAACCTGCATTATTCGCCCAGCCCCGCCGAAACGAACCGAATGGGCACCGTGGCCCTCCGCGAGGCCTTCCTGATCGGAGGACTCTTCCAAGCGGGCGCGCTCACCGCGCATTACACGGATCTTGACCGGATGATCGTCGGCGGCGCGGTGCCGGCCGGCGGGTCTCTGGACTTGCCGCAGGCCAGGGAGACGGGGACCGGATATTTTCTGGAACGGCGCGAGATCGGGATCCTGAATCTCGGCGGTCCTGGCGCCGTCCGCGTGGGGGGCGAGCGCCACGAACTTGGGCATCTGGACGGCCTTTACGTCGGCCGGGGCGAGCGCGAGGTCGCGTTCGAGTCGGCCGCGGGCGGACAGGCGCAGTTTTACTTCGTCAGCACGCCCGCCCACGCGAAGCACCCGACCGCGGTGGTGCGCCGCGCCGAGGTGCGCACCGATCCCGTCGGCGACGCCGCGCACGCCAACCGGCGGCGCATCAACCGGCTTATTCACGAGGGCGGGGTGAAAAGCTGCCAGCTTGTCCTCGGCTTCACCGAATTCGAACCGGGCAGCGTGTGGAACACGATGCCCCCGCACACCCACAGCCGCCGCTCGGAAATCTACCTTTACTTCGACCTGGGCGAGCAGGTGGTCGTCCACCTGCTCGGGGAGCCGGCCGCGACCCGGCACCTGATCGTCCGCGATCGCGAGGCGGTGCTGTCGCCGTCCTGGTCGGTCCACTGCGGCGCGGGAACCGGCGCCTACCGCTTCGTCTGGGCCATGGGCGGCGACAACCAGGCGTTCTCCGACATGGACGCGGTCTCCCTCGGCGACCTGCGATGAACGCCCGCGCAATTTTGTGAACGGCTATCTGGAAGCGATGTTCGGCCTGCGGGGCAAGGTGGCGCTTGTCACCGGCTCGAGCCAGGGCCTCGGCCGCGCGATGGCGGAGGCGCTCGCGCGGGCGGGGGCCCGGGTCGTGCTCAACGGACGGGACGCCGCCAAGTTGGAGCTCGTCGCCGCGGAGTTCGCGGCGGCCGGCCTCACGGCGACGCCGATCGCCGCCGACCTGAGCCGGCGGCCCGAGGTCGAGCGGCTGATCGCCGCCGCGATCGAGCGGTGCGGCCGCCTCGACGTCCTTGTGAACAACGCGGGCATCATCCGCCGCGCTCCCGTGCTGGAGCACAGCGACGAGGATTGGGACGCGGTGCTCGACACGAACCTGAGCGGCGTATTTGTCGCCTGCCGGGCCGCCGGGCGCCACATGCTGGCCCGCGGATCGGGCAAGATCATCAATATCGCCTCCTTGCTCAGCTTTTTCGGCGGTTTCACGGTTTCGGCTTATGCCGCCAGCAAGGGCGGAGTGGGGCAGCTCACGAAGGCGATTTCGAACGAATGGGCGGGTCGGGGCGTCCAAGTCAACGGCATCGCGCCCGGGTACATGCGGACGGCCAATACGAAAGCGCTCCAGGACGACGAAGCCCGCTCGAACGAAATCCTCAGCCGGATTCCGGCGGGGCGTTGGGGCGTGCCCGCGGATCTCCAGGGTGCGGTTCTTTTCCTGTCCTCCTCGGCCTCCGATTACCTTTCCGGCCACCTCCTCGCCGTGGACGGAGGCTGGTGCGGGCGATAATGCCCGGTGCCAGCAGGATTGCCAGGCCGCCGGTTTGGTCTAGGCTGAAGGCCTTTCGCAACCTTCCCGCCCCCGGCGCGTCTCCGCTCGGGGAGCCGTTTCCACGTCATTTTCCACGCCATGTCCTCACTTGCCCTGCCTGCCTGGGTCCGGGGCGGTCGCCGAAGCGGCCGCCCGTTCCGTTCGGCGTTCACGCTGATCGAAATTCTCATCGTGCTGGCCATCATCGGCCTGCTCGTCGGGGTTGCCGTCACGAAGTTCGGGAACGTTTTCAGCGGGGCCCAAGTCAAGGTCGCCCGCATTTTCGTCAGCGAGACGATGAACACTCCCCTGACGAGCTACAAGATCGACATTGGCGACTATCCAACTACAGAACAGGGACTTATGGCCCTCTATATGGCCCCCCAGGGCACCGAGGACCGCTGGCACGGGCCCTATGCCGACGGCAAGGGGCCGCCGAACGACCCCTGGGGCCGACCCTACCACTATGCGTATCCGGGTGTGCACAACAAGAGCGGCTACGATCTGTGGTCCACGGGTCCGAGCGGGATCGATGGGGGGCCGGATAACATCACGAACTGGTAACGGCGGCTTCACGCTGCTGGAGATCCTGCTGGCGCTAGCCGTGATCGCCCTGATGGCGACGGTCCTGATCGGCGGGTCCGCGCGGCTGCTGGCCGGCCGGCGCGCCACGCCGGACGATGCATTCTGGGACGCGGTCAGGCGCAGCCGCAAGCTGGCGCTCCAAAGCGGCCGCGACGTCCTCCTCAGCTACGACGCCAAGGACCAGCAGTTCGTGATCGCCGGTCCCACGAATCACACCGTCCGAATCCACGGCGCGCCGCCGGATCTAGGCGTCGTGTTCGTCCCGGCCGACGGGTCGAACTCCGAGGAGCTCGTCGCCGGGACGATGATCGCGACCAACGGTCTGCCCTTCGTCCGCTTCTTCCCGGACGGAACCTGCGTGCCTTTCCGGGTCCAGATCCATACCAGCCAGGCGTCCCATTTCCTGTCGATCGACCCATGGACCTGCGCGCCCATGCTCAGGCCTCTCAATCCCGATGGCACGCCGGTCCGGAGCTAATTCGAAGGTCGGCTTCACCGTGCCGGAGGTCCTTGTCGCGCTCGCCATTTTCGCCCTGGCGTCGATCGTCCTCGGCTCGACCTATCTGAACATCATCACCGCCTACGCCCGCGCGGCCAACGGCGGCGCGGAGGACCCCTACCTCGCGCAGGCCCGGCAGGAGCTGATGACTCAAACCGATCTCACGGCGGCCGAGGCGGGCGACGAATTCGACACGCCGCAGGAGCCGGCCGTCCCCGGCCAGACCGCGGCGCCGAGCGAGCACGTGAAGTGGACCGCGGACATCGAGCCCACGCAGGTCGCGGACCTGTTCACTGTCACGTTCACCTGCGTCTTGACGCCGACCGGGGCGGGCGCGGCCAAGACTGATGTCGAGACCTTCATGCTCCTGCGCCCGACCTGGTCGCAGCCCACGGACCGGCCCACGCTCAAGCAGAACGCCGCGACTGCGATCGCTGTGCTCCAGGGGAGGCAGCAGCAATGAGCGCCTCGAGGCGGCGGTCTTGCCGGGCGGGCTTCACCCTGGTCGAAATCTTGGTGGCGCTCGCGATCGCGACCCTCGTGCTGGTGGGGCTGAACACGTTCATTTACTCGATGGGCGACCTGTGGGGCCGCAATCGCAACGCCCGGCTGTTCGATGAGCACGTGAACGCGGTGACGCGATTCCTCGACGAAGAGTTCAGAATCGCGACGCTGCCCCCCGCAGCCCGCGCAAATTCCACTCCGGTCGCGCCGATGGAGGTTCAGCCGGCCAACGGAATCCAGGACAACCTGATCTCGTTCGAATTGCCGGACGGCTGCCGGATTTTCAACTGGCCCGGCCGGCCCCTGCCGGAAGTGGTCTGCTCGCTCCAGGTCCGCCCCAACGACGGCTTGTACCTGCTCTGGCAATCCCGCCTGGAGACCGGGTTCGGAACGCTGCCGCCCCGGGAGATCCGGCTGACGCCATTTGTCACGGCGATGCAGTACGACTATTACGACGACTCCCTCAAGCGGTGGACCACCGAGAACGTCCTGCGCACCGATTCCGGAGGCAATCCCGTCACGCCCAACCAGCTTCGGCTGACGTTCACCTACGGCAAGCTGTCCCGAACGACTCTCGTGCCCATCCCGGCCGCCCTCCAAGGGCTGCCCAACTTTTGACCGGGGCCATGAAGATCGAAATTCCCGGACTTCGAACGGACCGACCACGAGTCGGCGCCATTCTCATCGTCGTGATGGTGACCCTGATCTTCGCCGCCACCGCGCTGATCGCCTTTCTTGACCAGGCGACCAACGACCTGCTGGTCGATTCCAGGGTGGCGGTCGCGAACCGCCTGCGGCCCGACGCCTATTCCGGCTTGGAGGTCGCGCTCGCCGTCCTGGAGGATTTTCGGGCGGCCGATCAGGGATTGCACTCGCCGGGCGAGGGCTGGGGCAGCCACGAGGCCTGGGGCAATCTGTTCAACCTGCCCTGGGTGCAATGGAAGCCCGCCGACGGGAACACCGTCGATCTGTCCTTCTCGGACGAAAGCGGGAAGATTTCCCTGAGCCGCGTCCTCAAGGACCCCACGACCGCAGCGGCGATGCTGACCCTCTTCCAGAATTGGGGCCTCAGCCAGGACAACGCGGAGCATCTGGTCGACGTGCTCATGTCCTGGATGAGCTCGAATCCGGCCGGGTTGCCGAGCGTGGCGCCGCCGCCCGACTACGAGGACGATCCTATTCCATACGATCCGCCGGATCGCCCGCTTCGTTCCTATGGCGAGCTCGCCGCCATCGATTACGCCAAGGACATCTTTTACGACTCCGCGGGCCGGCCGACGGACCTGTTTTGGCGGTTCGTGAGCGATTTTTCGCTGTTCAACTATGGCGCCCCCGACGTCAACGGCGCCAACGCCGACGTCCTGGCCGCGCTCGGGCAGTTCACGCCCCAGCAGATTCAGAACATCGCCGACTTCAAGGCGATGAAGGGCGACTTTGTCGTTCCGAGCCCTCTGGGTGCGCAATGGTTCACCAGCACGCAGCAACTTGCCCAGGCGGCCGGGCCGGGCGGCCAGCCGGGCGAATTCGGGACCTCGATTTCGGCGCTGCGCATCGACGTCACGGTCCACAAGGGATCGAACGTCTTCCGTTTGGAGGCCATCGTGGCGCCGCAGGGGGGCGCCAAAACCGTCCTGACGACCGCAACCGATGGCCGCAAGAACTCGTCTGCCGCCCAGAATGGCGAAACGACCACCAATGTCCAACCCATCGGCAAGACCGGCCCCACCACGACGCCCAACAACTCCCAGGCGTCCGCCGCCGCCGGCTCGAACATCCAGTTTCCTTTTACGGTCTTGGAAATCCGCGAGAACGATGAGATTCTGATGCCGCCCGCCCAACCCGTCCCACCC
>JBOHXF010000247.1:0-5301 GCA_050737455.1 Opitutaceae bacterium
CTCGTGCGCATGCCGCACACGGCGGCGTTCGCCGCCAAGCTCCATCGGCAGTTCGCGGGAACCCTGCTGCCGCCGGGTCTTGTCCACGCTTCCGCTTACGGCATCGTCTTCGCGGAGACCGCGATCGGCTTCCTGATCCTCGTGGGGCTCATGCTCCCTTGGGCGCTCGGGGCCGGCCTCGGCCTCATGATCGTCCTGCAATTCGGGACGGCGCTCGCTCAGGACTGGAACGTCGTCGGCCTGCAACTGATCTATGTGGCCCTTTACGCCGCGCTCCTCGCCTCGGTCCGCCTGGACCGCTATTCGGTCGACGGCTGGACGCGGCGGTCAAATCGGCCCGGCGGATTCACGGAGCGCGGCTGAAGCCCGCCGTGGTCCAATCGCCGGCAGGCTCGGGCGCCCGCCGGCCGGCGGAGGCACGCCTCGATCCCGTTCGCTCCCTCGCGGTTCATCGGGCGGCCGAACTTCGGCCGCCGCCGTGAACCCGCGGCTACACGCGGAGGCGGCCAGCCTTCGTTTCCTCAATGAAATCCGCATAAGTGCGGGCAATGCCTTCGTTCAAGCCGATGCGCGCCCGCCAGCCGAGTCCGGTCAGCAAGCTCACATCCAGGAGCTTCCGCGGCGCGCCGTCCGGGCGGGAGGCATCCCACTCGATCCGACCGGCGTAACCGATCGTCGACGCCACGAGCTCCGTGAGCGCCTTGATCGTGACGTCCTCCCCGGTCCCCACGTTCGCCCAATCGGGCGGGTCGGGGAGGCGCAGCAGGAAGGCGCAGGCCTCCGCCAGATCGTCGACGTGCAGCAGCTCCCTCCGGGGCGAACCGGTGCCCCAGGCCGAAACCGCCGGCCGGCCCGCCTCCTTCGCCTCGTGGCACCGGCGGATCAGCCCCGGCAGCACGTGGGAATTCTCCGGATGATAGTTGTCCCCCGGCCCGTACAGGTTGGTCGGCATCGCCGAGTGGTACGTGAGGCCGTACTGCCGGCGGTAGCACTGGCATAGCTTGAGCCCGGCGATTTTCGCGACGGCGTACGCCTCGTTCGTCGGCTCGAGCGGGCCGGAGAGCAGACAGGTTTCGGGCATCGGCTGCGGCGCGAACTTCGGATAGATGCACGAACTGCCGAGAAAGAGCAGCCGCGGCGTCCCCGCCCGGCGGGCGCCCTCGATCGTGTTCACCGCGATCGCCAGATTGTCGTGTAGAAACTCCGCCGGATAGGCCGCGTTGGCGTGAATCCCCCCCACTTTCGCCGCCGCCACGATCGCCGCGTCAGGCTTCTCCCGGGCGAAAAACGCCCGGACGGCGGCGCCCTCGGCGAGATCCAGCTCGCGACGCTCGCGCACCAGCAGTTCGACGCCGGGCTCCCGGGCGAACCGGCGCGCCAGCGCCGCTCCCACCATGCCGCGATGGCCGGCGATGAAGAGCCTCATGGGCGCCCGCGTCCGGCCTTGAGCCGGCCCACGTCCGCCTCGTGGCGGGCCAGCGCCCAATCCTCCTCGACCATGATGCGGACGAGCTCCCTGAACCGCACCTTGGGCTCCCACCCGAGCTGCCGCTTCGCCTTGGCGAAATCGCCGATCAGCAGATCGACTTCGGACGGCCGCTCGTAGCGCGCGTCGTGCCGGACGTGCTTTTCCCAATCCAGTCCGACCTGCGCGAACGCCTCCTGGCAGAACTCGCGGACGCTGTGCGTCTCGTTCGTGGCCACGACGTAATCGTCCGGCTGCTCCTGCTGGAGCATGAGCCACATCATCTCCACGTACTCCTTCGCGTATCCCCAGTCGCGCCGGGCATCCAGGTTGCCGAGGTACAGCTCCTGCTGGAGCCCCTCCTTTATGCGCGTCGCCGCGCGGGTGATCTTGCGCGTCACGAACGTTTCGCCGCGGCGGGGTGATTCGTGGTTGAACAGGATCCCGTTGCTCGCGTGGAGCCGGTAGCTCTCGCGGTAGTTCACCGTCAGCCAGTACGCGTACACCTTCGCGCAGCCGTACGGCGAACGCGGCCAGAATGCCGTGCGTTCGGTCTGCGGCACCTCCTGGACCTTGCCGAACATCTCCGACGAGGAGGCCTGGTAATACCGCACCTTTTTCACGAGCCCCGCCTCGCGGATCGCCTCCAGGATGCGCTGCGCGCCCAGCCCGTCGACGTCGCCCGTGTACTCGGGAACGTCGAAGGAGACCCTCACGTGCGATTGCGCCCCGAGGTTGTACACTTCGTCCGGCTGCAGCTCATAGAGCAGCTTCACCATCTGCACGGAATCGGCCAAGTCCCCATAATGGAGGAACAGCCGGACGCCGTTGATGTGCGGATCCTGGTAGAGATGATCGATGCGCGCCGTGTTGAACGTCGACGCGCGCCGGATGACCCCGTGGACCTCATAGCCCTTCTCCAGGAGGAGCTCGGCCAGATAGGAGCCATCCTGCCCGGTGATTCCGGTGACGAGCGCGAGTTTCATCGGGGTGCTGAGCGCCATCCAATCCGCACCCGCGGCCTATCTGCAAGCGCAAGATGATCAATGCCCGCGGCGCGCGTAGCCCACGGCAGCGGCCAGGCCGAGGCCGATCCAGGCGAAATGATTCCTCCTCTTGACGAATTCCAACTGGGGCGAGCGCGGCTTCGCGTCCGCGTCGAAGGGTCCGTGCGCCCCCGGGTCCCCCGCGACCGGCTTCCACAGGTTACCCTCGGCGTCAGGCCCGACCGGCTCCCCCGTCGGGATGAACGCATGGCCGGGTTGGGCCAGGTACCGGTCGAGGGCCCAGGGCGCCACCTTGTTCGCCAAGATGGCTGCCACCGTCGAGATCCCGACCTGGATCTCCCTGCGGTCGTGGTGCGCCGCCCAGCAAATGGCCTCCGCCGCGATTTCCGGCTGGTAGATCGGCGGGGGCGGCTTGGTCTTCTGGCCAAGCCGGTTGCAGGTCCATTCGAACTGCGGGGTGTTGAGCGAGGGGAGCTGGACCATGGTGACGTGAATCCCCTTGCGCTCGGCGAGCAGCTCGGAGCGGAGGGAATCGAGAAATCCGCGGATCGCGTGCTTCGACGCGCAATAGGCCGATTGGAACGGGATGCTCCGGTAGGCCAAGGCCGATCCGACCTGCACGATCGTCCCGCGGCTCCGGGGCAGCATGCGCCGCAGGGCCGCCTGGGCGCCGTACACCGCCCCGAGGTAAGTCACCTCGGTCACCCGCTTGAACTCCTCCGGCGGCATGTCCCATATCCTCGAATACACCGAGACCATCGCGTTGTTGATCCAGACGTCGATCCGGCCGAACTTCTCCTCCAGCGCCCTCGCCAGCTCCTCCGTCGCGGCCGGATCGGAGACGTCCGCAGCCACGACGATCCCCTCCCCGCCAAGATCCTCCACCTCAGCCAGGGTGTCCCGGAGCCGGGCGGGATCGCGCGCGAGCAGCCCGAGCCGCGCCCCTTGGCTCGCGAACAGCCGCGCCGTCGCCCGTCCGACACCCGCCGACGCGCCGGTGATCGCGACAACTTCCCCTCCTTTGTTCCCGTTTGACGCAGGCATGCATCCCCTTGGACCACGATCGCCGACCCGAGTTGCCGCATCCCTTCGCGCCTCCCGGCAGGAGCCAAATCCCTCCAGGCGATCGCGAGTGGGTGCGGAACGGGCTGCCCGCCGGCGTTTCCTCCGAGGACTCCTGGGGGGAAGAGCGGCGGCACATCGGCGAGGAAGGAAAGCGTGCTGACGCCGTAACGAGGAAGAAACGGGATCTGCGGGCAACCAGGGCCTCCCGCCATTGCCGGGCCATCTCGCACGCTGGCGCATTTTCCAATCCACCGAGGCCGATTGATCTTCGATGTCCCGAATCATTTCCTTGATTTTCCCTCGCCCGACGGCGCAACGCCCGGAAGCCGCCTTGCGCCGCCGCGGGCGAAATGCCATCACTCCGGCATGACGGAGTTCGACTACAGGAACCGGATTCTCGGGCGCGAGGCCATGAAAGCGGAAACGGAGCGGCGGCGCGCGCGGGGGGAGAAAATCGTCTTCACCAACGGGTCTTTCGATCTTCTCCATCTGGGACACCTCGATTACCTCACCTTCGCGCGTTCCCAAGGCGATTGTCTTGTCGTCGGACTCAATTCCGACGCCTCAGTCCGTCGGTACAAGGGGGCCGGGCGCCCCATCGTTCCCGAAGCGGAGCGGGCCGCGCTGCTCTGCGGACTGCGAGCCGTCGATTACGTCGTCCTGTTCGAGGAGGATGAGCCGAAGGAGCTCGTCGCCTACCTGCTTCCGGACGTCTTGGTCAAAGGGGCAGACTGGGCCCATTACGTCAGCGGGAGGGATGCCGTCGAGGCGAACGGGGGCCGGGTCGTGCTTGCCGCGATAGTGCCCGGACGGTCCACGACCTGGATCGTGGAAAAGATCCTGTCAGCCCACCGTTGAGGCGGGCCGAGCCGGATCCGGAGTTCGTGTTATGCAACTGGTTGTATATAAATTTTATGTAAATTAATATCCGTCGCCGGACGCGCGATGCAAGTTCCCGCCTGTCACCGCCGGATTGCCGGCTGCAGCGAGGCCGCAATTTCCTCAGCGGCCCATTAATAATACTTGTTTATGTTCCGGATTTCACACTCCGAAGACCGTCGATTTCCGGACTTGGTCCCTTCCGCGCGGGAAAAACGGTTCGATTCATTGGACCGGGGCGACGGTCGTTAACATAACCAAGTATCATTAATTCGGCCGGCCTTCCCATAATCCTCGGATCCGACGCGCTATCCGCCCGTTTTTCCCGTGACCGCCATTGCCTTCCATAAGCCTTACGGCGTCCTGTCGCAGTTCACGCCGGAGCCCGGCTCGGCCTGGAAGACCCTCGCGGAATTCGGGTTTCCTTCTCGGATCTATCCCGTCGGCCGGCTCGACGTCGATTCCGAAGGGCTTTTTATCTTGTCCGACGAGCCCGGCCTGAACGCCGCGCTTTTGCATCCGTCGCGGCGCCATCCCCGCGAATATTGGGCGCAGGTCGAGGGTCTTCCCGACAAACCGGCGCTGGCGAAGCTTCGCACCGGCATCCGGCTCGCCGGCAAGCGCACGCTCCCCGCCCGCGCCTGGCTCATGGATGCTCCGCGGCCTCTCCCGCCGCGAGATCCTCCCATTCGGATCCGACGGTCGGTGCCCGACCACTGGCTCGCGCTGGAATTGATCGAGGGGCGCAATCGCCAGGTACGCCGGATGACCGCGGCGGTCGGCCACCCCACGCTGCGTCTGGTTCGCGCGCGCATGGGGCATCTTTGCCTGACCGATCTCGGCCTCGCACCCGGTCAATGGCGGGCGCTCTCCGAACCTGAGCGC
>JBOHXF010000248.1:0-3134 GCA_050737455.1 Opitutaceae bacterium
GGTCGAGGTGGGGATAGCGTTGGAACCGGGCGCCGCTGCGCAGCAGGCCCGCGATCATGCTGTGGTGGACCAGGCGGTCGGCCAGGACCAGGTCGCCCGCGGCCGGCAGCGTCGAGAGGACGGCCCCGTTGGCCGCGTATCCGCTCGTCCATAACAGCCCATGGGAAAATCCGTGCCAAACGCAAAGCGCCCGGATCAGCCGCTCATGGGGCTCCTTCCAGCCGGTGACCAGCGGCGAGGCGCAGGCCGACGCGCCCCACCGCCGCGCGGCGTCCGCGGCGCCGGAGACGACCGCCGGATCGCGCGCGAGGTCCAGGTAATCGTTGTCCGCCAGATTCAGCCTCCCGTCCCCCTCCTTCTCCAAGGGAGCCAGCCGGACTCGCCGCAGAAGCCCCTGGGCTTCACGCTCGTCCAATTCCCGCTTCCAGCGGACCGAAAGCGGGTCCCCCGCCCCGGCCGCAAGGCCTGGCGCCCGCATGATCGCGGGCTCGGGGACGCCAGACGGACGAACCGGGCCTTCGCGGCCCGCGGGAGATCCCGAGGCAAGGGACGAGCCCGCCGCCCGGGCGGAACCGGGATGAAGCGGCTTCGAGGCGCCGGTGGAACGACCGGAGGCGCGCGACGAGCCGGCCCGCGGCCGTCCGGCTTCGGTTCGCTCGGGGCGGGCCAGCCATGGCGGTCCGAAAAGGGGAAGGTCGGCCCCGAAGGCGTGCTCAGCCCAAATCGGCAGTCCGGCGCTCCGGAGCGCCTCGCGGGTCGAGGCGGCGACGTCGCGACCGACTTCGGCCGCCGCATTGAGCCAAAGGCCCGCGTCGAGCCCCGCCGCATGGGCGAAAACAAGCCGGGCTTGGTTGATCGCGCCCAGGCGGTCCGCCACCACCAGGACCGTGTGATCGACACCGGCCGCCCGCGCGAAATCGGACCAATCGCGGCCTCCCGCAAGCGGCGAGGCGATGCCGCCCGCACCTTCGTAAACGCGCCAGTCGGCCTCCCCGGGCAGCCGGCGGACCGCGGCCAGCACCTCGTCCCAGCGAAGCGGCGCGCCGGCCTTCGCGGAAGCGGCGGCCGGCGCCAGGGGCGCGGGATACGAGAACAAGGTGAACGCGCGCACCCAGGGACCGCTGAGCGTGCTCGCGGCGGGCCCAAAATCAGCGGACGGTTTCGCGGGTCCGGTCTCAGCCAAAGCCCGGACGCCGGCTTCGGCGGCCGCGGCGGCGTCGCCAGCGGCTCCGGGCGAGACGCCCGTCTCCACGATCTTCACCACCTGCACCCGGCACCCTCCGGCGGCAAGAAGGCGGGCGATCGCGCCCGCCACCCTCGTCTTGCCGATGCCGGTGTCAGAGCCGGTGACCAGAACCGTTCGCATCCGCGGTCTCCGCCGCTTCGCGCGCTTCGGACGGGAGCAGAGGGCGCAGCCCCAGCCGCGCGAAGAGCTCCTCGTCGTCCGAGCGCTCCGGGTTGGGCGTCGTGAGCAGCTTGTCCCCGAGGAAAATGCTGTTCGCCCCGGCGAGGAAACACAGCGCCTGGCCCTCCGCGCTCATCGAGCGCCTGCCGGCCGACAGCCGCACCATGGTCCGCGGCAGCGCGATCCGCGCGACCGCCACGATCCGCACGAATTCGAAGATGTCGACCGGGGCGGCCTCCGCGAGCGGCGTCCCCGGCACGGCGACCAGGGCGTTGATCGGCACCGACTCGGGCTGCGGATCGAGGGCGGCGAGCTCGGCCACGAGGCTCAGCCGGTCCTCGACGCTCTCGCCCATGCCCAGGATGCCGCCGCAGCAGACCTGCAGGCCGGCTTCGCGGACGGCGGCCAGAGTGGCGAGCCGGTCGTCGTACGTCCGCGTGGAAATGATCGCCGGATAGTACTCCCGCGATGTATCCAGATTGTGGTTGTACACCGAGCACCCCGCCGCCTTGAGCCGGCCGGCCTGGCCGGCTGTGAGCATGCCCATCGTGCAGCAGACCTCCAGTCCAAGCCCGGCCACCCCCCGCACGGCCTCCAGCACCGAGTCGAACTGCGGGCCGTCCTTCACCTCGCGCCAGGCCGCCCCCATGCAGAACCGGGAGGCCCCGCCATCACGGGCGGCGCGGGCCGCCTCAACGATCGCGCCGGCGGCCATGAGCGGCTCGGCGTCGAGCCCGGTCCGGTAATGGGCGGACTGCGGGCAGTACTTGCAGTCCTCCGGACAGCGGCCGGTCTTGATCGACTGCAGGGTGCAGAGCTGGACGGCCGCAGGGTCGTGGTGGCGACGGTGGGTCCGCTGGGCCTGGAACAGCAGTTCGGGAAGGGGGAGATCGTACAAACGGCGGAGCGAGGGAAGATCGCAGTGGGTCATGGGAGCGATAACGACGGTTGGCGCGGCAAAAGGGCGGCGGACGGGAACGTGTCCTCGAGCGCGGCGGCGGTGCGCCGGACCAGCTCGCGGATTTCCGGATCGGGCAGGCAGAGCGGCGGGACGAGCAGGAGCGAATCGCCGAGGGGCCTCAGGAGAAGCCCCCGGGCGCGCGCCCGAAGACATACCGCGAGACCGGCGCGCTCGTCCGGATCGAACGCCCCGCCCTCCCGGGGGGCGAGGTCCAGCGCCGCCGCCATCCCGCGCTGGCGGATTTCGCGCACATGCGGGTGGTCGGCGAAGGCCTCGTCGAGCGCGCGCCCGAAGCACGCTATCCGCCCGGCGAGGGTCCCATCGCGGATGATCGGCCGGAGCTTGCGGATATTCTCCAGCGCGACCGCCGCGGCAAGCGGGTTGCCGGTGAACGTGTGTCCGTGAAAGAACGCGCGGCCGCTGGAATACGAGCCCAGGAACTCGGTGAATATCTCCTCCCGCGTCAGGGTCGCCGCGAGCGGCAGATAGCCCGCAGTCAGCCCCTTGGCGAGGCAGAGGAAGTCCGGCCGCACGCCCTCCTCGGCGCTGACCAGCATCCCGCCCAGCCGGCCGAAGCCCACGAACACCTCGTCCAGAATGAGATGCGTCCCGTGCTCGCGGCAGAGCTCGGCCACGGCCCCGACAAATCCGGGCGGCTGGAGCCGCATGCCGGCCGCCCCCTGAACGGAGGGCTCCAAAATCACGCAGGCCGTCGTTTTGCCCCGCGCTTCGAGAAGCCGCCGCAACGCCGCCAGGCTTTCCCCCGCC
>JBOHXF010000249.1:0-4179 GCA_050737455.1 Opitutaceae bacterium
TCCCGATCCCAATCGAAGCCGGCGCGCGCGCTTAGGAACGGCTTGATCCAGGAATTGATCGGGGCGTACCCGGTCAGCCCGGCCAGCAGCTCGTCGCCGCGGGTGTCGATGCCGAGATAATCGGCCCGGCGGTCGTCGAAAGTCAGGTTCAGGTCGACGCCCGGCTCGACGTTCCGGTTGTAGACGGCTCCGTATTCGCGGCCGACGGTCGGTCCGGGCGTCGCCGCGAAATGTTCGTAGCCGTAGAAGACGCCGGCGTAGTCCGAACCGAGCAATCCGTAGTTGGTCGATCCGGCCGGGGCCGGATCGGTCGCGGCGGCGCTCTGTGCGCGGACCGCTGCGGCGCCGAGGGCTAGGCCCGCGGCGAGGAGGAGGAGTTTGGCGTGGTGGGTTTGCTTCATGTTATAACGTTATTATGATTGCGGCGCGCCGGTAGGTGGCCGGTGCGCCGATCCCGATGAGACGGACGCACGCGCCCGTTGTTCCGGCGAAGGCTTGCGTTCCCGGTGTATCCGGATGACACTACGAGGTCATGAAGACCTCTACTATATTCGCGCTGCTCGCGGGCGCGGGCGCGCTCGGCTGGAGCGCGCCGCTTCGGGCCGCCCCTCTTCGGGTCGGCGACCCGGCCCCGGTCGTCACCGGGACCGACCAGGCTGGCGCCCCCCTGAACCTGGGGGACGTGTATAAGAAACAAACCTACACGTTGGTCTATTTCTTCCCGCGAGCGTTCACCTCGGGCTGCACCGCCCAGGGCTGCTCGATCCGGGACGCGTGGGGCGCGCTGGAGAAGGATGGCGTGACGGTGATCGGCGTGAGCACCGATCCCGTGGAGAAGCAGGCCCAATTCAAGGCGAAAGAGCATTTCCCCTTCACCCTCATCGCGGATCCGGGCAAGACCGTGATCGACGCCTTCCACGTGCCGACGCACACCTATCCCGGCATCGGCACGATCGCGACCCGCGAAGCCTACCTGATCAAGGACGGACGCGTCGTGTGGGCCGATTACCACGCCGCGACCCGACGCCAGGCGGCCGACGTTCTACGGGTCATCGCCTCGATGAAATCGTAGGCCGGCCCCTCCCCTCCCCAAGCGGCGCGACGAGCACCCGCGCGACCCGCCGCCGGTCCATCTCCGTCACCTCGAAGCGCCATCCATCCGCCTCGAACGCATCGCCGGGACCCGGAATGCGGCCGAGCTGGGTCAGGACGAAGCCGCCCAAGGTCAGATACTCGGCGGATTGCTCCTGCGGGAGCGGACCCTCCAGGCTGAGGAGCGACTTGACCTCGCCGACCGGCAGCGCGGCGTCGAGGATCCACGAGCCGTCGGCTTGGCGCTTGGAGCCGGACGCGGCGTTGCGGCCAGGCTCCGGCATCTCGCCCACGATCGCCTCGAACAAGTCCGCGAGCGTGATCATGCCCTGCACCGCCCCGAATTCGTCGGTGACGATGCCAATGTGCCGGCCGGTCTTCCGGAACTGTTCGAGCACCTGGACCGCCGTCAGGTTCTCCGGTACAAGCAGCGGCGGGACAAGCACGTTGCGCAGGTCGGCGGGCACGCCGATCGCGGCGTTCGCCCAGAGCGCCTTCACCGCCACGAGCCCGAGGATCTGGTCGCGATTGCCCTGGTACACCGGGAAATACGAGTGGCCGCTCGCCACGATCTTCCGCCAGTTGATCTCCTGCGGATCGTCCACGTTGAGATATACCAAGCGAGGCCGCGGCGTCATGACCGCAGTGACCCTCAGCCGGTCGAACTGGAGGACGCGTTCGACCATTTCCTTCTCGCTTCGTTGGAACACGCCCGCATGGAGCCCCTGTTCCACGAGAGAGCGGACCTCGTCCTCGCCGATGCGGTCGGCCGCCGTGGGCCGCCGTAGGCCGAACAGGCGGGTGAGCCCGTCGGTGGCGAATTCCAGCAGCCAAAGAAACGGGGAGGCGAGCCAGGCCAGCGCCCGCATCAGGCCGGCAAGCGCGGCCGCCACCTTCTCCGGATGCGCGAGCCCGATCCGCTTGGGAACCAGTTCGCCGAAGAGGAGCATGAACGCCGTCAGCCCCACCGTCACAAGGGCAAACGCGAGCCATGTCGCGGCTCCGCCGATCCCGGAATAGGCCGAGAGCCGTCGTTCCAGGATCGCGTAGAGCTTGGCGCCCCCAAGGACGCCGGCGATCATGCCGGAAAGGGTCAGCCAAAATTGGACCAGGGCCAGGAACCGCGTCGGTTCGCCCGCGAGCGCGAGTGCTGTCTCCGCCCGCCGGTCGCCGGCGTCGGCCCGGCGGCGCAGCTTGGATTTCCGGGCCGACACGACCGCGGTTTCCGCCATGGCGAGCAGACCATTGGCCAGCACGAGAAGGGCCAGGATCAGGATCAGCAGTTCGGTTGAAAATCCGGCCATTCCGCGATGACGATGCTCCATCGGCTCCCTGCTGGCAATCCGTTTGGATATGAGCCAGATTGTCTCATCGTGGCCGGCGCCCGAAGGCGGATGGACCGGGCAATTCGTCCCCGCGTGAGCCGCGGATGGAGGCTTGGACCAATCCGGCCGCACCGAACGCCGAGGCGCATCCGCGCGATTTCATGGGGCGCGGAACCGGTCCGGAGGAACGCTCCTCGATCCGCGGCGCGGCCTGCTCGCCGGTTGACCTCGGCCGGAGCGCCAGTTGGAGTGGCCGACACCATGGTGGAAGAGCCCGAGCCGCTGCGGCCCACCCAAAAAAAGCCGTGCATCCCGATCACGGACGGGTTTCTCACCTACCTGCGCCGCTACAAGCGTGAGCGGCACCTACCCATCAGCTACGATCGGCTGCGCTCGTTCACGGAAGGCATGCCCCTCGCGGACCCCGACGGCAAGGCCACGCTTTGGGAGAGCGTCATTTATCCCGCCGAGGAGATGCCGGACCTCAACGAAGCGCTGAAACAGGTGTACGCCCTCCTCAAGGTCGACGGCGACTTCACCGTGATGCAGCACCTCTATGTGGACCGCATCGATTTCTGCACCTTCGGCAACTCCCTGCCTTTTCGGATCCGAATCGTAAATGCGTACAACGACAACCAGGACTATTTCTACATCAAGCGAGCCGATGCCTCGCGGGTTTATGGGCTCGAACTCGAGCACCTGCTGTCGCCCAACCGCCTGAACTTCCTCAGCCATGGGCCGACACTGGTCGAAGAGCACATTCCCGGCATTCCCGGAGACATCTTCATTCGCGACTGGCTGGCCCGCCCGGATCTGCGCCCGATCCGCGTGGCCAAGGAGCTCGTGAAGTTCAACGAGCGCTGCTTCGTCCGGCTACTGGGGGACATGCGCTGCTACAACTTCGTCTCAGTCGTGACGCCCGATTTCGAAGATGCGCAGCTCCGGATCCGTGCCATGGACTTCGACCAGCAGTCCTACGACGGCCGCAAGAAGTTCTACCTACCGCAGTTCTACCGGGAGAACTCGGCCCTGGCGTTGTTCTGCCTCAAGCACCTGAGACTCGAAACGGCCAATCAATACCGGAGGGAGGAGCAGACGCTGATCCTGCAGCGCGCCGAGCTCGCGGCCGAGCGCCTCGGGCTCCTCCTCTATCAGATGGCCGCCGATCCGATCGCGCCTCCGCCAAAAGTTCGCCAGCTCCGCGAATCGCTCGGGGAGCACTATGGCCGGCCCGCCTACCTGCGATGCGAATCGATGGGCGCGCTCGTCCGGGAAAACCTCGAGTCCATCCGCCTCAACCTCGGGCGCAGCCAAGCCCTGCCGGAAATCGTGCCCGAATAGACAAGCCACCATCCGCCCATGCCCTCGCCCCGCTCCGCTTCGGTCCTTCGGCTCGGCTTCGCGGTCGTGCTCGCCGTGTTCACCTGCGCTTGTGCCCAGGTGCCGGCTCCGCCGAAGGCCGTCACCGAACTGCGGCTGACCGCCGCCCATCGCACAATGGAAGGCAGCATCGCCCTCGGCAACGGGCTGCGGATCGACCTTCCGGCCCCCATCGATCCCGGCACGGAGTGGGTGCTCCTGGCCAATGAGAGCCGCGTGCTGGCCCTGCGCGTCGGGTTGCGAGCGGCGCCGGGCGCTGGCGCGACCGTGCTGTTCCGGGGCATTCACCTGGGACGCAGCCTGTTGCGCTTCGCGGCGCTCGATCCCGTCAGCTCGCAATCCAGTCCTACGGACCTGTATACTGTGGCCGTCGAAGTGGACG
>JBOHXF010000250.1:0-3089 GCA_050737455.1 Opitutaceae bacterium
CTGCGCGGCTCGATCCCGACTTTTGTCGCTCTCACCGAGGGACTGGTCCACGACGTCAACATCCTCGACGAGCTGCCGATCGAGGCGGGCGCCATTTCATAGCGCGCTCCAAACAGATCACGCCAACGCTCCTGCTGATGCCCGAACAACGCTTCCTTGTGCTCCAGCAGCAAATCCAATCCTCGATACAGCGTGTCATCCTGCACCGCCCGCCCATCGACTCCGAGCAAGTCCGCCAACGCCGTGGTCTCGAACCAATGGCGATGCAGCCGCCATTCGCTGCCCGGACTGAGCAGCCGATAGATCGCGAGGATCCGCACCACCTTCTCCCAAGCCGTCCCCTCCCGGCTGTCCTCCAATCGCTCCCCAAAGAACTGATCCAGCCGCAGCTTTTGCCAGAGCTGATCGGCCAGCCAACACCCGCCCCATTGGCGCGGACGCTCCAGCCGCAGTTCACTCAGACGGACCTGCAGCGAATCCACCCCGCCGGCCGGCGCCTCGCGGTCCTCCGGAAACAAGGCCATCTCACGGGTTTCACCGTCCTACTCGTCCACCACCGCGATCGCTCGCTCCCACGCCAGCCGTTGGCTATCGTTGATTTCTCCAAGATATAGCACATGCCGGTGCGCCACTTTGTTTCCGGCAAAACGCCGGCTCTCCACGATCGACCAACTGCGATGGGTTTTCCCGTCCTTGCGCCGAAGCCGACACTTCAGGAACATTCCCGCAGTCTACCCCATCACCGACCCGAGCGGAAGAGGGTAGGTCGGGACTACACGCACTTCTGGAATCCCAATTGCGCCAGGCCAATCACTTGCGCACCCGATTGCCCTCAAAATCGCTGCTTTCCTCCGCCTGTAGCGGAAGTCGGGCTAGATTCCCGGGCGCCTGTTTGTGGAACAGAGAAGCGGAAATTCCGCCGCCGACGAATGGTTGTGCTCATGGACACTCTGGACGCTGGATGTGCCAGAAATGGTGCCTTGCAGGTGGCTCTCGGCTTGCTATCTTAATGGAAGTGACGACCAAGGTTTCCGCGGTTTACGAGGGCGAGGTCCTAAAGCTCCGCCATCCGCTACCGTTACCCCTCCACAGCGAGGTGGTTGTGACGGTCGAGACTGACGGGGCCGGTGATCCGGAGCGGCAGGACTGGATGGCGGCATCGGAATCCGCGCTGCTCAAAACTTGGGACAATCCAGCAGACGATGTCTTCAATCAACTGCGCGAAGCATGATGTCGTCTTGCTGCCAATCCCGTTCACGGACCTCACGAGCCGGAAAGTGAGGCCGGCGGTAGTCGCGGCGGTATTCCAGCAGCATGGCGACGTGGTATTGGTCCCGATAACCTCGCAAGGTCACAATTTCGATGCCCCACTGGCCGATTGGCAGGCTGCGGGCTTGAACGTTGCATGCGGAATCAAGGCGCAGATCGCCACCCTCGAACAGTCTATGGTCGTCCGCCGGTTGGGTGAATTGTCGGACCGGGACAAAGCGACATTCGATGACCGGCTGCAGGCGTGGTTTCAGCTCAAGCCGCCGGCTGTGAAGAAGAAGGGCTGGCTCGCGCGTCTGCTCCTGCGAGGTTGATCTTTGTCGTGTTCGCAGCCATGCGTGGCGGACAGAGCCGCGAAAAGGTCGAAAGGTTCGCCGGTGCACTACCGAGAATCGCTACGCCGAGTCCGCATATCGACTACGGGATCGACCTCACGGCGGAGGCTTTTGCGGTTCACGTGCCGCCTAATTACGACGGCACTCGGATTATGCTTGGATAGTTCCGAGGGGCGGTTAGGTAAGTATCTGCAATGCTTGGATAAAGGCCCGATTCCGGCCCGCACCTCCAATCTGCTCTCGCTGGGGTAGAGAAGGGTGCGCGGTTCGGCCGCGCGGACCCCAATCAAGCTCTGCGGAATACCGGAGCCCAATCCGCCTCCTCGTGCGACTGCAAACACCGAAGATGAGGCTGCCGGCTAATCTCCGTGGACCCTCTTTTGACCGGAGGCCGATTTCCGACCGCCGCGAAGTAAACCTCGAGATCGACCAAACACCATGGGAGAAGGAATCGATGACGCCCTTCGTCGTTTTGGTCGCCGTGAGCCTCGTGCTCCGAGGCATCGGCATTGCCGGCGTCGGCATGTTTGGGAGTTGGAGCGTCTGTTTGAGAGGCGGACTGTTTGCGATGTTTCTTGTGACGGCATCCGCGCATTGGGGGAAGCGGCGCTCCGATCTCATCCGCATGGTACCCGGGATCATCCCTCGGCCGGATCTCGCCGTGACCGCGACCGGGATTCTGGAACTTCTCGGCGCGGCTGGATTGCTGATTCCCGCGACCGCCGCGACCGCCTCGGTCTGCCTGGCGGTGTTGTTACTCGCGCTGTTTCCCGCGAATGTGCGCGCCGCCCAGCGGCATTTGGCCATCGGTGGCCGAACCGCAACCCCATTGATTCTTCGAACGCTCCTCCAGATCGCGTTCATCGGCGCCCTCGCCGTTGTCTTTTTGTCGGCTGCTGATGCCGGAGCTTCACCATGAAACGGAGCGCGGTTGCGTACGCCGCTCGCCCAATCGTGGTAATGCAGCGCCTGGTTAAGGTCTCTCTCTAGACGGCCGGTTGAAACCCTACCCTCATGCGGACGGGCGGCGCTGGCCGCCGCTCACATAGGGAATAGGTCCCTCACGTAGAGCACGCCGCGAGTGTCTTGGAAAGTTAGCCGATTCGGCTCGATTCCGATCAATTTGATTCCAAGCGCGAGATTGATCGTGTCGTTGAGGTGGTAGATCGAATCGTTGAAGAGGATGAAGGGCCTTTGGCCCGAGGCGGTTTCGTCGTCGACGCCACCGATGGCTCCGCCTTCAATGTACGAAGTGATCAGGGCGCTCGGAGTGGGACGAGACCCGGATCCGATCGGCGTCGGTGCCGGCTTCGCCCTGGCCGCGGCGCCGGTGGAAAACAAAATCGGCGATGCCGGCGAGGTGGCGGGTGGCGGCAGTGCTGAAGCAGCAGCGGCCGGGTTTGAGACCGAAGCCGGGGCCGCAGGCGAAGATGCGCGCTGGAATGCGGGAACGGCCGGGACGGCCTCTTTCATTTCCGAGAGCCG
>JBOHXF010000251.1:0-2794 GCA_050737455.1 Opitutaceae bacterium
GTCCAGACCCGGAATCTCCCCGTCCACGCCTCGATGGGCAACGTCTCCCACGTCATTTGGGAGACCTGCAAGACGTACCTGCTCCAGCAGGGCAAGTTTCTCCTGGCGCTGTGGATCCTGATCGGGATCTGCATCGTCTATTATTTCGGGACGCTGGAGCACGCTTCGGCCGGCAACGTCGTGATCATTCTGCTATCGTCGGTGCTCGGCATCCTGGGCAGCTATGGGGTCGCCTGGTTCGGCATCCGGATCAATACCGTGGCCAATTCCCGGACGGCCTTCGCCGCCCTGAAGGGCGATCCGCTGGCGACGCTCGGCATCCCGCTCCGCTCGGGCATGAGCATCGGCCTCCTGCTCGTCTCGACCGAGCTGTTCTTCATGATCTGCATCCTCACGTTCCTGCCGAGGGATCTGGCCGGCCCGTGTTTCATCGGATTCGCGATCGGCGAATCGCTCGGCGCCTCCGCGCTGCGCATCTGCGGCGGCATCTTCACCAAGATTGCGGACATCGGGGCCGACCTCATGAAGATCGTCTTCAACCTGCCCGAGGACGATCCACGCAACCCCGGGGTCATCGCGGACTGCACCGGCGACAACGCGGGCGATTCGGTCGGGCCTACGGCCGACGGCTTCGAGACCTACGGGGTGACCGGGGTGGCGCTGATCGCCTTCATCGCCCTGGCCCTCCTCGGGAATCCGCTGCTGGCGGGCACGCTGATCGTATGGATCTTCGCGATGCGCATCCTCATGATCCTGACCTCCCTCGCGAGCTACTTCGTCAACATGGGGATCGGCAGGGCGCTGTTCGCGCGGAGGCGGGACTTCAACCTGGAGCAGCCGCTGACCAATCTCGTGTGGATCACCTCCCTGATCTCGATCGGGGTGACGTTCGCCGCGACCAAGCTGCTCCTCGGCGACATGCCGGGCGCGCCGGATCTCTGGTGGGTTTTGTCCATCATCATCTCCATCGGCACGGTGGCCGGGGCGGTGATCCCGGAATTCACGAAGGCGTTCACCTCGACGGAAAGCCGGCACGTGAAGGAAATCGTCGTGTCCTCGCGCCAGGGCGGGGCTTCGCTCAACATCCTCTCCGGATTCGTCGCCGGCAATTTCTCGGCCTTCTGGCAGGGCCTGATCATCCTCGCCTTGATGTGGGGGGCCTGGCACTTCTCCGAATATCCGGCCATCCAGCTCATCATGCCGCCGGAATTCCGCTTCGCGGCGCCGATCTTCGCGTTCGGCCTCGTCGCCTTCGGATTCCTCGGGATGGGGCCGGTGACCATCGCGGTCGACAGTTTCGGCCCCGTGACCGACAACGCGCAGTCGGTCTACGAGCTTTCGCAGATCGAGGGGCGGGCCGGCATCGGCGAGGAGGTGCGGCGCGATTTCGGGTTCCAACCCGACTTCGAGCACGCGAAGCTCCAGCTCGAGAAGGGCGACGGGGCCGGAAACACCTTCAAGGCGACCGCGAAGCCCGTCCTGATCGGAACGGCGGTCGTTGGCGCGACCACGATGGTGTTCGGCATCATCATCATGCTCCAGCGGATCTTCCCGGACACGGCCGAGCGGCTTTCTCTCGTCCATCCCGAGGCGATCATGGGTCTGCTGATGGGCGGGGCGGTGATCTACTGGTTCACCGGCGCCAGCACCCAGGCGGTGGTCACGGGCGCCTACCGGGCGGTCGTCTACATCAAGGAGAACATGAAGCTGGACGCGAGCACCGCGTCGACAGCCGCCTCAAAGGAGGTCGTGAAGATCTGCACCCAGTACGCGCAGCGGGGCATGATCAGCATCTTTGTCGTCATCTTCTGTTTCGCCCTGTCGCTCGCCTTCTTCGATCCGTTCTTCTTCATCGGCTACCTGATCTCGATCGCCTTCTTCGGCCTGTTCCAGGCCATCTTCATGGCGAACGCCGGCGGGGCGTGGGACAACGCCAAGAAGATCGTGGAGGTGGAGCTCAAGGCCAAGAACACGCCGCTGCACGCGGCGACGGTCGTCGGCGACACGGTCGGCGATCCGTTCAAGGACACCTCGTCGGTTTCCCTCAATCCGGTGATCAAATTCACGACGCTCTTCGGATTGCTCGCTGTCGAGATCGCCGTGAAGATGCAGCCCGCCGTCAAACACTGGCTGGGGGCCGTCATCTTCGCCGTCGGGCTGATCTTCGTGTATCTCAGCTTTTACGCGATGCGCATTCCCGCCGAGGCAGCGCGGGAGGCTCCCGAGGAGCTGTCCGCCGCAAAGGCGATGGATTGAAGTTTTCGCGCGGGACTCCCTTGAATATGGCCGGTCTTTGAGGGAGAATCGACCCACGATGCCGACCGTACAAAAACTGCTGCACACCCGCATGCGGGTGAACGACTTGGAACGGACGGTGAAGTTTTACGAGCAGGCGCTCGGGCTCTCCGTCGCGCGAAGCCACACCTCACCGCGCGGAGCGGAGCTCGTTTTCATGAGCGTGCCGGACAGCGAGGAGGAGATCGAGCTCTGCCAACTCGCCGGTGCTCCCCCGGTGCAGGTGCAGCCGGACCTCATGCACCTCGCCTTCGCCGTGGACGACCTCGACGCCTTCGCGGCCGACCTTGCGAAGAAGGGCTTCCGGCTGAGCGATGGGCCGACCAGGACATCAAGCGGATCGACGATCGCATTCATTGACGCGCCGGAGGGCTACGAGGTGGAGCTGATCCAAAAGGCCCAGTGAGCGGGGAACCGGCCGCAGGGGCGCCAGAGGCGGCTGCGGGCGCCGTCCCGACGGCGGCTGCCCGCCGCCGGAGGTGGCTGGTCAGGGGGGCGC
>JBOHXF010000252.1:0-2071 GCA_050737455.1 Opitutaceae bacterium
CAGGCGGCCGCGCAGGCCGCGGCGCAGGGGACGCCTGGCGCCGCCGCGGGTGCGGCAACGCCATCCTCACCGGTTGCGGGCGTCGGAACCACCGGTGGCGCGGCATCGTCCGGGATCGCCCCGGCGCCGGGCCAGACCCTCGCGGGTGTTCGATCCCAGGAGGAGAACGCGCTCGCGCAGACCTACCTTCAGGTAGGGACCTACCTTCAGAACCTGCCCGTCAACGCCCGGGGCGGTTTGAACGTCTTGGACGTTCCGAGCGCGGGGGGCGTTCCCGCTTCGGCGCTGGAAGCGGAAGGCTACAACACGCTTGAGAAATACGCCGCCAACGAACTCGGGCCGAGCTGGAACACGATCAACGGGGGCGTCCTGAGCGCGCTCCTCAACGGTGCCCCGACGCTCACCGCGGCGCAGCGGACCGCGCTCGGCCCCGGCATCTCCGCGGCCTTTCCGTTCGGTCCCGGCATCGGCAATACCGCGGGGAGCGGCGTTTATGACGTCGGCCAGTACGGAGGCAACACGACGCTCGGTGCGCACCTTGGCGTGGGCTCGACCTCGCTCGAAGACAATATGTGGAACATTGCCAACGTGATCCCGGGCACCGTGCCGAACACGTTTTACCGGGCCGACGAGTTCGGCAATGTGACCTCCGCGCCGCAGAGCGCCGTCGGCTACAACCAAGGCGAGATCAATGCAGGCGCCGCGCCGGCCACGACCGTAGGACCTCTCGTGACATCGTTCGGGGGCGATCAGCCCTCGGCGCTCGGGTCGGCCCCGCCGGCATGGTTCGCTGCGGACATGACCGATCCTTTCACCGCGCCCGCGCCAGCGGCGGGCAGCATGGGCGCCGACATCGCGGGAGCGTACCCGGGCGAGAGCGGGATCCAGTACGCGACACAATTCGGAGCATAGCCATGGCCTTCGCACTTCCAGCGCTTCTCCCGGTCATTGCCGGCTTTGCCGCTCCTGAGATCGCAACTGGCTTAGGCGCGGCCGGGATCATCGGCACGGGCCTCGCGACCACGCTCGGGACGGGCATCGGAGCCGACCTCCTCGGCGCGGGCGCCGGCGCTCTTACCGGCGGCCTGATGCAGCATAGCGCGCTCGGGGCGCTGGAAGGCGCCGCGGGCGGCTTCGGAGGATCGCTTCTCACGGGCCCGATCAACGCGGGCGTCTCCGGCTTGTCGAGCGCGATCGGCGGATCCACGGCGCCGCTCGGCGCGATGGGGCAAGACGTCCTGAATCCAGCCGTCCTCTCCGCCGCGCCAACTGGCGTCGGCACCGACATCGCGGGCGCCGCTGGCAACATAGTCGGCGGCGTTACCGGCTCCGGAGCCGGGTTCGGCGTACTCGGGCCGGGCGCGGCACCACTCACAGGATTCGACACGACGGCTGGTAACGCGATCACCGGTGCGGCGGGCGCGGCGTCGGGCGCTGGAAGCGCGGCCGGATCGGCCCTCCCGTCGTTGCTGCCCATGGGCGCCCAAGGCGCCGCCGCTCTTCTCAGCGGGAATCCGGCGCTCGGCCAGCAGGCCGGAGGGCCGCTTGGCTCCGCCGGCCAGGACGTCGTGAACCCGTCCTATCTCGCGTCTCCGGGCGCGGCGCCAGCGCCGGCGCTCACGCCCACCGCCGCGGCGCCGACCCAGGAAGGCGCGCCCGCCGGTAGCAGCGGCGGCGGCGCGACCAACGCGGCCGGCACGGGCTCCGGCGGCTCGCTCGACAACTTCCTGAAGCAGATCTCCGGCGTCGCCCCGCTGGCGCTGGCGCTCGGCGGAATGGGCGCGAACGCGCTGATGAAGCCAGCGATACCAGGCGTCAATCAGGGCACCTCCAGCATCAACCCACAGAGCGCGCTCGGGCAGCAGCTCGGGATCGCGCAGAACGTGCAGGGCCAGATCGCGCCCCAGGAACGGGTTGCCTCGTCCCTCCAGGCGACGGCCAATCCGCTCGTCAATGCCCCCGTGACCGGTCAACTTCCGCCAGCCGTCGCCGCCAGCTACCAAAACCAACTCGCCAATCAAATCACGGAGATCAAATCCGAGTACGCGTCCCTCGGCGAGCCAGGCAGCAC